>JADZAN010000035.1 GCA_020852815.1 Gemmatimonadaceae bacterium
GCGGCGACGGCGCTCCCACTCCGTGACGGGCTCGGCCCACCGCCCGGCCCCGACACACCACGGACGAGCTGCCGCCGCCTTGAGCCTACACCTGGTTTACCAACCTTCAATGGAGACATACAAGGACTCACGGAGACACGGAGGAGCACGGAGGAGAGCTCAGGATCGCCGTTCCCGTGTACCTCCGTTCCTCCGTGTGTCCTCCGTGTTGAAGGCTTCTGGTCCTTGAACTTTCTCAACCAATCTACCTTTGGTCGCGTGCGCGCGCCGGCCTCGGCGTCGAAGTGCAGAACCATTCTCCACCGCGGAGTATCTGGCGGTCGTTGCGGTTCTTGCGGTTCCAAGTGCTCTTAACACGGAGGCGCACGGAGGAGACACGGACGAGACACGGACGAGACTCGGAGGTAAACGAGGGAGTGCCGCGACGCGCCTTCATCCTCCGTGAGACCTCCGTGGACCTCCGTGTCGAGCTTTTCACGTTGCGGTCACCGGCGCCCGATGCGGCCAGTTGCGTGGAGCGCAACGACAAATGGGTCCCAGCTTTCGCTGGGACGTTGGGCGCTGGGACGTTGGGCGCTGGGAAGGTGAGCGCTCGGCGCCGTTTTTCGTTCGCCCGAACCGGCCAGCCGCGTGGAGCGCGACGACAAATGGGTCCCAGCTTTCGCTGGGACGTGGGACGCTGGGCGCTGGGACGGTGGGCGCTGGGAAGGTGCGCCTTCGTGGATCACTCCACCCGGTAGTCCCACAGCTTGAGCGGAAAGCTGTTCGGGAGCACGACGATCTCGTCGATGCGCACCGTCGGTGGAAGCGACGCGAGGTAGACCACCACCTCCGCCACGTCCTCGCTGCGCATCATTTGTGCCCTCACCTCGGCGGGAATCGGGGTCTCCTTCTTGTCCCAGATCGTCGTATCAGTCGGACCCGGGCTCACCACGCTCACGCGCACGCCGTACTTGTGGTTCTCGGCGAGGAGCGCTTGCGTGAGCCCCGCGAGCCCGAACTTGCTCACGCCGTACGGTGCGACGTTAGGCGCCGACTCGTGGCCGGTGATGGAACCGACGTTGATGATCGTCCCCCGCCGGCGCTCGCGCATCCCGCGCACTACGGCGCGGCAGGCGAGGAAGGCGCCGCGCAGGTTCACGTTGACGATCCGGTCCCACTCCTCGAGCGGGTAGTCGGCGACCTCGATGGGGCGCACGGTGCCGACCCCTGCGTTGTTGACGAGAAGGTCGATCGCCCCCAGGTCGCGCTCGGTCGCGGCCACGGCCGCGTCCACCTGCGCGGCGTCGGCGACGTCGCACCGCAGCGCCAGAGCTTCACCGCCAGCTGCACGAATCTCGGCGGCCACCGCTTCCACGTCGGCGAGTGTGCGCGAGCAGGCGGCGACGCGCATGCCCGAACCCGCGAGGCCCAAGGCCGTGGCGCGCCCGATGCCGCGCCCGGCGCCAGTCACGAGCGCCACCTGCCCGGCAAGCCGTGCGCTCTGCGTCATGCGTCGCCTCCCGCCAGCTGCACGGTCACGCCGCGCTGCGCCGAGCGTAGAATCGCACTCTGGACCTCCACGACATGCAGCGTTCGTGCGGCCGATGTCGGCGTGTCGAGTACGCGCGCTCGCACGGCGTCCAGGAACGCGGCCAGCGATTCGGTGAACGCCCCCTGCAGCATCCCGTTCACCTCGGTCGCGGTGGCCGGCCCGGCGAACGTGACGCGCTCGCTGTGCTCCTGCGTGTACAGCTTGAGTTCCCGCGTGCTCCCGCCCAGCCAGAGCGAGCCGCGCCCCCCCAGCACTTCGAGATACGAGTCGGCGGCCAGCGGGAAGGTGTCGGGAAGGATCCACGACGAGTGCAGGGCGATGACGGTCCCGCGCGCGGTGGTGAGGAGCGCGGCGTAGCCATCGACGCGCCCCTCCAGAGCGCGCTGCTCGCCCAGCGCGCCGCGGTGCGCCACCGCGGTGACCGAGACCACGCGGTCGCCTAACCAGTGCAGGATGAGGTCGATGTCGTGCGACGACATGAAGTGGATGGGGGTGGTCTCCGCGCTCCACGGGATCATGCGCTCCGGGACCCAGCTCGCGTCCCACCGGTGCGACTGCACGAAGGCCGGCGTGCCTAACGCCCCGTCGCGCACCAGTGCCTCCACCCGCCGGTGCTCGGCGAGCCAGCGCTGCGAATAGTTCACGATGAGCACGCGCGAACGCTCCCGCGCCAGCGCGACCATCGCCCGCCCCTCCGCCTCGTCGATCGCCAGTGGCTTCTCCACGAAGACGTCGACGCCCGCCTCGAGGCACGCGGTAACGGGTTCGAGATGCAGGTGATCGGGGGTGGCGACGCTCGCCGCGCGAACCTCGCCGCTCCCGTTAGGCCCCACCGCGGCGAGCATCTCGCGCGTCGTGCTGAACGCACGCGCACCCTTGCCAGACGCGACGTTGGCCGCGCGCGTTGCATCGGGGTCGACGACGGCAACGAGCCGCGCATCGGTGCGCTCGTGGTACACACGCGCGTGACGGCTGCCTAGGATGCCGGCGCCGATGACGGCGACTCCAACTGGATCGAGGGACATTTTGCGAAAGGACGAGAAGCCTGCCCCAGCGAAAGCTGGGAACGAGAAGACGAGAAGACGAGAAGACGAGAAGACGAGGCCCCGCCCCAGAACATGCTGGAACCGGCCCCAACGAAATCTGCGCTCCAGGCGCTCAACCGTCACGCGTGCGACGTGCTCCGTCACGCCAGTCGCTCGATTTCGCCACACGCGCACCACTAGGGCTCCTACGAGTTGCGTAGCCAGTGGTCATACGTCTTATTACTGACACTCGCATCTATACCCGTTCGCCCTCGTGCTAGGGTCGCTGGGTGCGAGTCCCCCCGGGAGCAATCCCGGGGGTTTCTTTTTGCCCATGGTCGAGGGAGCACGACAACGGTCGAGTCGGTCGAGTCGGTCGAGTCGGTCGAGTCGGTCGAGTTGGCCGAGGCGCTGTGGGCGCTCCAGGTGACGCCGAGTTATTCTCACGTCGTTCGCTCTCGCCTTCCATCCTCGCCGGAGACTCCCTGTGGCGCGCACTGAGTCGACGATGCTCGCGCTCGGCACCCTCGCCCCCGACTTCGCACTCCCTGACGTGGCGCATGGCCGCGTCGTGACGCGCGACGACGTGCGCGGCGACGTCCGCGACGGCAAGCCGCTCCTCGTGATGTTCATCAGCCGGCATTGCCCGTACGTCATCCATGTGGCGCAGGAGATCGCACGCGTGGGACACGACTACGCAGGGCGCGTGGCAATGGTCGCGATCGCCGCGAACGACATCGCCGGCTACCCGGACGATGCCCCGTCCAGCATGCAGGCGATGGCGCGCGACTACGGCTTCACCTTCCCCGTCCTGTACGACGAATCGCAGGAGATCGCGAAAGCCTACGCCGCGGCCTGCACCCCCGACTTCTTCCTCTTCGACCAGTCGGCGCGCCTCGCCTATCGAGGGCAGCTCGACGACGCGCGTCCCCGCAACGACCGCCCCATCACCGGTCGCGACCTTCGCGCCGCCCTCGACGCCGTCCTCGCCCACCAGTCGCCAAGCCCCGAGCAGTTTCCCAGCCTCGGCTGCAACATCAAGTGGCGCCCCGGCCACGAGCCCGCGTACTTCTCCACATCACCGCGTTAGGCACACGCGCGAACACCAGGACGGGGGACAAAAGTCGAGCGACGGCCGCATCGCGGCCGCCACTCCCGTCCCCCGTCCCCCCCCAGCCTTCGCTGGGGCAAGCTTTCTCCCGTCCGCTCTTCACGACGAGTAGTACGCCGCATTCTCCTCCACATACCCCTTCGTGAGGTCGCAGCCGTACGCCGTCGCCGACGCCTCGCCCAGCCCGAGGTCGACCTGCAGGTCCACCACCTCCGCGGCAAGCGTCGAGCGCACCATCGCATCCTCGAAGGACAGGCGCATCCCTCCCTTCACCACCGCGTAGCCGTTGATCCACGCGTCGGTGCGCTCCGCCGCGATGGGGAGTTCAAAGCACTTCCCGACCGCCATGAGGAGGCGCCCCACGTTAGGGTCGGCGCCATGCACCATCGTCTTCACCAGCGGTGAGTTCACGAGCGACTTGGCAACGCGCCGAGCCTCGTGCTCGTCGCGCGCCCCGCGCACGGTGGTGCGAATCAGGTGCTCGGCCCCTTCGCCGTCGCGCGCGAGGATCTCCGTCATTCGCACGCAGCTCGCGGTGAGTGCCGCCTGGAACGCCGCTTCGTCCACCGCGCCCGCCAGTCCGTTCGCCAAGATGGCGCAGGTGTCGGACGTGCTCGTGTCGGTGTCGACGGAGAGCATGTTGTACGACACGTGCACCGCCTCGCGCAGCATCCGGTCGAGCGTGCCGGCATCGAGCGCCGCGTCGGTGAAGATGTAGGCGAGCATCGTCGCCATGTTGGGCTCGATCATCCCCGACCCCTTGGCGACGAGGGTGATCGTTGCAGCTCCCACGCTCACCGACAGCGCCTTGGGGTGCGTGTCGGTGGTCATGATCCCTTCGGCGCCTAACAACGGATCGTCGGAGAGCTCCGTCATGATCCCGCGCACCCCCGCCTCGATCTTCTCGATCGGGAGCGGGACACCGATGACCCCGGTGCTGCTGACGAGGACGTGATCGGCGCTCGTCCCCACCTCGGCGGCTGCCGCTGCCGCCATCCGCCTGGCGCGCTTCACCCCTTCCGCGCCGGTGGCAACGTTGCTGCACTTGCTGTTGGCGATGATCGCCCGCAGCCGCCCGCCCTTGATCGTCTCGCGCCCGAGGATGATCGGCGCGCCGGGAAAATGGTTGCGCGTGAACACAGCCGCGGCTTCCGCCTCGACGTCGCTCACAAAGAGCGTCAGGTCCCGCGCCGTTGGCTTGAGCCCCACGTTGCGCGACGCGCAGTGAAAGCCGCGCGGAAAGCGCGCCGGCTGATGGAATGCAATCGAAGAAGTCACGTCAGGAAGTCGGAATGAATGGCCCCCGCGAAAACTCCCCACACCATCCCCCCCGCGCCAGTGACGAAGAAAAGAAACGCCCCCACCCCCATCCCCTATCTCGTCTTCTCGTCCTCTCGTCCTCTCGTCTTCTTCAGAATGACTTCATCCAGATCGAGATGCCCCTGCCACGCCGCCACCGGCTCCCCCAGCAGGATGAGGCGCGCGATGTGCCCCACGATCCCCGCCGCGTAACGCGCCTCGCTCGCCAGCTGCGGATAGCCACGCAGCTCGCTCCCGATCTTGCGCAGCGACTTGCGCGACCGCTCCGAGATAGCCTCCCATCCCCCCAGCCAGTTGGTGAGCGCGACATAGAAGTCCTTCGTCGAGGCGAAGTCGCCGCGTGACCGATGGGCATCGGCGTTGTCGCCGAGGAAGGGCTGCAGCGCCGGATCGTTGCCGTATGGCTCGATGCTCACGAAGCCCCGCTCGTCGGCGGCGTACAGCACGTTGCGACCGATGCGGCGCGCCTCCTGCCGCACCAGCCCCTTGATGGGGAGTGAATCGCACTCCTCCAGCACAAGGTCGACGCCACGCAGGAAGTCGCCGATGTTCTCTGACGTGACGCCCCCGTGCAGCGCCCCGACGCGCAGGTACGGATTGAGCTTGGCGATGCGGCGCGCGACGATCGTCGCCTTGGGGACGCCCAGGTCGTCGCACCCGCCGCCGAGTCGATTGAGGTTGGAGAGGTCGAGCGCGTCGAAGTCGGCGAGCCAGATCTCCCCGCACAAGTGCTCCTGCGCCACGTTGACCGCCGCCTCGCCCCCTACCGAGAGTCCGATCACCCCGATGCGCTTCGTGCGTAGCAGCGCCTGCTCCTCGGCGGTGAGCTTGTCCTGATTGCGGTTGGTGATGACCGCGAAGTAGCCGTCTTCTCCCAGCAGATGGACGACGCGCCGGTCCCACGGGAAGTGCCACCACGTCCCGATGGCGTCGCGATCGCCCGCGGCGCGCACGATCGCCGCGGCATGCGCGTGCAGCGTGGCAACGTCGCTCACCGACGGATGGAGCACCTGCACCAGCTCTTGCAACTGGCGGTCGATGGAATCGTGCACGGTGAGGTGCCGCGTGGCGCAGAGGGCGCGGAGTGCGTCGCCATCGCCCGGCTGGAGGATGATCGGGACGGGGCGCCACGTCTCATGCGCCGCGATGTCGAGGGCGTCCAGCGCCTCGCGCCATTCGGCCAGGGTATGCAACCGATCCACAGCGACAATCGAGGGGCGGTCGACGGCGGTCACAGCGCGAGCTCCCACGTCTGCCCTATGAGCCCTTCGCCGAACATCGTATGCGGCGACTCCTCCACGAGCGTGAACCCTTCCTGCTCGTAGATGCGTCGCGCCGCATGCAGGATGCTGTTGGTCCACAGCGTGATCTTGCGGTAGCCGAGTTGCCGCGCCGTGCGCAGGCACTCCTGCACCAGGCGCCGCCCCAGCCCGGTCCCGCGCGCGGTGGGTTCCACGAGGAGGAGGCGGAGCTTCCCGATCGTCTTGCTCTTCCGCACCAGCATGATCGAGCCGACCACCTCGCCACCGCGCTCGGCGATCCAGCAACGGTCGCCCGTGGGGTCGTAGTGCGCGACGTATTCGGCCACGACTTGCGCCACCAGCGCCTCGAAGCGTTCGTCCCACCCGTACTCGCGCGCATACAGCGCCCCGTGGCGATGCACGATCCAACCAAAGTCGCCGACGTGTGCCGGCCGGATGACGATGGGGCGCCGGCGCCCCTCGTCGGTGCGGGCGGGGTCGAGCAGGCGGCGCAGGGTGCGCATCGCTCCCACCAGTTCGCGCTGCTCTTCCGGCGACAGGTGCGCGACCGCGCGATCGACGTCGGCATTCGAGCGAGTGTCGAGCGATGCGAAGGCGCGCGCCCCCGCGCGCGTGAGCGCGAGATGCGAGTGGCGCGCGTCGCGCTCGGAGCGCGTGCGCGCCACCACACCACGCCGCGAGAGTCCGCGCAGCAGGCGGCTCAGGTATCCCGCGTCCATCCCGAGGTCGCGCGCCAACTCGGTTGCCGTCGGCCTGTCGCGATGCGCCAGCTCGTACAGCACGCGCGATTCGGCGAGCGTGAAGGGCGAGTCGAGGAGCCCCTCGCGTAGCGCCCCTACGCGCGCCGTGTAGAAGCGATTGAAGGCGCGCACCTCCGCGCGCAGGTCGTCGTGGGCCGCCGAGGCGGTGGAGGCAGGGAAGGGCGACGGTGTGCGCTTGGCGGCCATGCAAGGATCCTTCGTTGTCGTGAGCGCGCGGGGGCGGTGATGGTTGATAGTGTCCAGCAATTGCTTGCCAATGTCAAGTAACGTCCCCCGCCCATGCCGTACGCCGCATTGCGGCGCCGCCTCCCCCCGCCAAGCACACCCCCCCCACCCCCACTACCTTCCCCATCTCCCGTCTCCCGTCCCCCGTCCCCCGTCCGCCCTTGAAGCTCGCCCTCACCCGCGCCGTCTCGCGCTCCATCGCCGAGTGCGAGCTCACGCACGTCGAACGCACCCCGATCGACCTCGCCACGGCGCGTGCCCAGCACGATGCGTATGAGCAGGCGCTCGAATCGCTCGGCGTGCGCGTGGTGCGCCTCCCCGAACTCCCCGATCGCCCCGATGCGGTCTTCGTCGAGGATGCGGCGCTGGTGCTGGACGAGGTGGCAGTGCTCACGCGCCCTGGCGCCGCCGCGCGACGCCCCGAGGTCGACGCGATGGCCGGGGCACTCGCGCCGTATCGCCCAGTGGTGCGCATCACCGAGCCGGCCACGCTGGATGGTGGCGACGTGTTGCGGCTGGGGCGCACGCTGTACGTCGGGCTCACGCAGCGCACCACCGCCGAGGGGATCGCCGCGCTGCGCGCGCTGCTCACGCCATTTGGCTACGAGGTCCGCCAGGTGCATGTCGCAGGCGCGCTCCACCTCAAGACGGCGGTCACGCAGGTGAGCGACGAGTGGATCCTCGTCAATCCGGCGTGGGTCGATGCGTCGCACTTCGAAGGCTACGACGTCCTCACTGTCGACCCCGCCGAACCGTTCTCTGCCAACGCCGTCTTCGTGAACGGTGGCGTGATCCATTCGACCGCGTATCCGCGCACGCAAGCCATGCTGCGCGCGCACGGCATTCGCGTGGTGGGAGTCGACGCGTCGGAGCTGGCCAAGGCAGAAGGGGGCGTGACCTGTTGCTCGCTCATCTTCGACGTGCTGGAGCACGCAAGCCCCAGGGGGTGACGCCGCTCTACGACGGCGCGACAAGACGCTGCCGCACGACGCACGATGCGCGACGCACGACGGGGCCCGCACCGAAGTGATGCGGGCCCCGTCGCCTACCTGTTCATTGCCTGCGTACGAGCCTGCCCGCGTTCGCGGGGCGACGCGCTACTTGTGGCTCAGCTTGTAGACGTAGGCGGTCACGGCGCGACGCTGGTCGTCGCTCATCGGGACGCCGCCGTCGGGGGGCATCATGCTCGTGAACTTCTTGGGCTGCGACACGCCGTTCTTCACCGTGTTGTAGATCCCTTCCCACGAGCCATCGCTGTGCAGCCACTCGGTGTCGGCCAGCACCGGCGCGACTGTTCCCTGTGCGCCATCGGCGCCGTGGCAGGCCTGGCACGACGTGGCGCCAATGAGACCGTGGAACAGCGAGTCGCCTAACGCGAGCATCTGCGGCGTGATCGTGGCCGGGTCGAGCGAGGCGGCCGCGGCCGGCGCGGCAGGCGCGTCGGCGGCCGGGGTCTCCTCTGGCTTGGCTTCACCGCCGCCGCCACAGGCGGCGACAATCGCGGTCAGGATCACGAGGGAGCTCAGGGTGCGCATGGATGGATGGTCCTTGGGGTGTCGGAAGGCGGAATCCTGGGGGGAACACTCGATCATTGCAAATGAAATAAATCTCCTGCAGGTATGGGGTCAGGGACATCCGGAGTCAATGTCGCCGGAACCCCCACGCGTTGGGCCCGCCCCTGTCACGAACGCGGCCGTCTCCGCGGCTAGAAGTCTCGCCGCTTGAACGCCCGCAGCGCAAAGAGCCCGGGGGTGAGCGTCCAGATTGCCAACCCCGCAAAGGCGGCCACCATCCCTAGCGGTGACCCCATGATCCGCTGCATCACCGCCCCGGTATACCCCATCAGGGCCGAGACGTCGAACCGGAGCACCAGGAGAACGCGCGCCAGGTCCACGGGGTTGGCGAAAGAGAGCGCCAGCATCGGCACCTCCAGCGGGTAGTCCTGGAACGCCATCGCGACCCACAGCACGAGCCCGTCGTAGGCCACGGTCATCAGGAGCCAGACGGCGAGCGCAACGCCGAGCCCCTTGAGGCGGTCGTCAACCAGGCCGGCGATGAGCACCGCCAGCGCGCTGAAGACCGCCGTGAGCGCGCACCCCGCCAGGAGCATGAGTGCCAGGAGGGGGAGCGTGTCGACGTCGGTGGCGCGGTGGACGAGGACCGGAATCGAGACCCCCACCACGAAGGCGGCAGAGAGGGGGATCACCAGCCCGGCAAAGAGCCCGTGAAAGAGCGTCGTCCGCGCCACGGGCTGCGACAGGAGGAGTTCGTTGAACTCGCGCGCCCCGTGCCAGTAGATGGTCCCGAAGACGATGCTCACCAGCGGGATGAGGAGGATGACGACGTTGAGCAGGGAGAGGAGGGCGCGCGGCCCGCTCCCGCCCAGCCGGAGCAGTACATCGGTGATGGCCAGGAAGAAGAGCGCATAGCCAATCACCCACCGGTTGCGCAGCACGTCCATCAGGACGTAGCGCATGATCTTGAAGATCGTGCTCATGCGGTGCGGGCCTCGGCGGAGTGGGGCGCGGCTTCTCCTTCGGATACGCCACGCCGCATGAGGTACGCGATGGCGCGTTCGAGCGTCGACTCGCCGGTGAGCGCCTTGAGCTCGTCCTGCGTTCCGCTGAAACGCACCTTGCCGTCCAGGAGGAAGGCGATGCGGTCGGCAAGCTCCTCCAGCTCGCTCAGCACGTGCGAGGTGAGGATGAAGGTGCGGCCGCCCTCGCGTTCCTGGCGGATCTTGTCCTTGAGCACCCCGCTGGAGATGGGGTCGAGCCCGGCGGTGGGCTCGTCGAGGAGGAGGAGATCGGGCCTGAAGAGGAAGGCCAGCGCCGCGTTCACGCGTTGCCGCATCCCCCCCGACAGCACGCGGATCGGCGTCTTGAGGATCGGGGCGAGGTCGAACTCCTCGACCAGCTGCTCGTCGCGCCCGGCGGCGGCGCCGCGCAGGTCGGCGAGCATGCGGAAAACGTCGTACGCGGTGAGGTTCTCGGGAAAGCGCGCCGCCTGCGGCATGTAGCCAAGGTGCGCGCGATAGGCCGAGCCGCCATCCAGTCGCTTGCCGTCGATGAGGACTTCGCCCGCGTCGGCGCGCACGAGCCCGAGGAGGATCTTGTTGAACGTCGTCTTCCCCGAGGCGTTGGGGCCGATGATGGCCGTGACCTCGCCGCGCGCCACGTCGAGGTCGAGCCCCTGCAGCACGTGCAGGCGCCCGTAGCGCTTGTGGAGTCCCCGGGCCCTAACCACGGCGTGCATCCGGGGCGGGGCGCTTCATCAGCGGGCGCTCGTCCAGCAGCGTCTCGGGCGTCAACGTGGGAATCACGCGCTCGGCGAGGTCGAGGAGGTCCACGAGGAGGGAACGCAGCAGGATGAGCGTCGGCGGCGACTGTTCCACCACCAGGGAGAACAGGCGCACCGGGGCAAACGGGACGTCGCCGATGCCGTTGCGATCCAGGTCGTAGCCACGATAGCGGTCCCAGTAGTTCTCGCTGAAGCGCGACACGTTCTCGCGCGAGTTGGTTCCCACGTCGAACGCGTTGCGCGTGAAGATGTTCCCCTCGTACAGGTTCCCGGTGGCGTTGGCCAGCGTCTTGAGCGCCCACCCGTTGCCGTCGAAGGTGTTGCGCAGCACCACGTTCCGGTTGGCCCCCTCCAGGTACAACCCCACCGAGTTGGAGCGGAACTCGTTCTCCTCGATGCGCGAGTCGTTGATGTCCTTGAGCAGGAGCCCGTACGCCGCGCTCCCCCAGTTGTGCTCGAACCGGTTGTGCACCATCTCCACCCGGTTGGAGTACATCACGGCGACGCCGTTGGCGTTGTCGCGATAGAGGTTGTCCTCGTAGTGGCAGTCGTCGGAGAACATGAAGTGCATGCCGTAGCGCGCGCTCCGCTCCGTGTGGTTGCCAATCACGCGCCCCCGCTTCACGAACTCGAAGTAGATCCCGTCGCGGTGGCCGCGCACGTCGTTGCGCAGCACCTGCACGCGCTCGCTGGACCAGATGTGCACGCCGTTCCCCGATACCGTCTGCGCCGACTCGTGCCCGCGCACCACGTTGTCGGCCACCACGCAGTCGTGCACCTTGGCGAGGTAGATGGCAAAGAGCGTCTGATCCAGGCGGTTGCGCTCGATGCGGCAACCGCCGGCGTCGTGCACGAAGATCCCGGCACGCTCTTCCGACTGAGAGGGGCCGGTGTTGCGCACGGTGAAGCCGCGCACGGTGACGTCGTCGGCCGCCACCTCGAGGATGGTGTGCGTTCCGCCGCCGTCTATCACCGCCCCCGAGTCGCCCTCGAGCGTGATGCCGGGGCGCGTGACACGAATCGTCGGCTCGGCATAGACGCCGGCGCGCACCACGATGCGCGATCCCGGCGCCGCCTGCTGCAGCGCGTCGGTGATGCGCCGAATGGCCCCCGTGGGCGCCACCTCGAGCACGGGGGCGCTCGCGGTGCGCTGGGCCAACGCGTTAGGCGCGGCCGCGACGAGCCCCGCGAGCGCGGTTGCGCTGAGGGCGCAAGCTATCGCCAATCGCGAGGCGCACGAGGTGAGGAGGGGTCTCACGGTGCGCAATCTACGGCCGGGACGTGAAGGGAAGGAACCGGTGCCTGGCGCGGCGGCGTCAGTGCGCGTGCGACGACGTGTCGTGCGACATGGTGTCGTGCGCCATCGAGTCGTGCGACATGGCGCCGTGGGACATCGAGTCCATGGCACTGGCGCCCTGCGGCGGCGCCGCCACGCGCGATCGCACCTGTTCCCACGTCAGTACCTCACCCCCGTACTTCGCCACCAACTCGGCCGGCGACACGTTCGCCGCAAACGACGTCACCTGGCGCCCCATGGGGCTGTGCAGCGAGCCGCCCAGCAGGAAGCGCGCATCGGTGGCCGGGACCATCCCGCTCCCGTTGAAGTCTGCCACCCAGATTCCCTCGAAGCGCGCGGTGTCACCCGCCTGGGCAACATAGCCGGCCAGGCACTCCACCGCATCGAAGGTGACGATGCGCCCAGTGGTGGTGCGGACTTCGGCGCCGTAGCGCGTGTCCGAGATCGCCATCTTGCAGAAGTCGCAGGAGTCCTCGCCCACGATCAGGGGGCGAGGCCCCCGGTCGCGCTGGCACCCCGCCAGGAGTGCGGCGCCAAGTGCCAGCGCGAGGAAATGACGGAATGCAGCTGCGTTGAGGGGACGCATCGCTATCCGTGCCTACGCGACCAGCGCGCGTGAACTGACCCCGGCCGGCTTCTTCGCCGCGTCCGGCGACAGGGCGCCCTTGCGGTCGGTGACCAGCGCGAGGATCCCCAGGCCTAACGCGATGATGGCGGCGTAGCCTCCCGGCCCCGGGATCGACGTGGCGGTGAAGTTCAGCAACTGCTTGGAGCCGATCAGCGGGGGCTGGTACGACATCCCCGGTACCTTGATGATCGCATTCTCCATGTCGAGGTCGTGCCCGTACTCGTACTCCCACTTGTAGAAGTCGGCGAGGCCGGCGACGGCAATGAGCAGGAACGTCATCACCCACGCCTGCGCCAGGCGGCGCTTGCCGACGGCGGCGGCGCCAAGTCCCGCGGCCACCAGCACCCCGACGATGAACGGCATCAGTTTCAATTCCGGGATCGTCTCGGGGACGATCCGCTTCATCCCGATGTAGTGGTTGAGGTTGTTGATGTTCTCGAGGTCGTTTTCCTTGGCCCCTTTCACTGTATTGATCCAGATCTGCATCCCGATCCCTTCGGGGTACTGCGGCGCATCGAGGAACACGCGCCAGATCGGCAGCACGAACATGCCGATGAGCAGGACGGCGGAAAGGGCAATGAGGATGCGGGAACGGTTGGACAGCATGTCAGTCACGCACTCAGAGGGAAAAGAAAGGGGACGGGCCGGTGGTGCGCCCGCCCCCCGTTAGGCAAGCGCTTACTTCGAGCCGACCGGAAGTCCGGCTTCGGCGAAGGCAACCTGCGACTTCTTGCTCGTCGTGGCCTGGAGGGCCACCGCCGCGCCCGACGGCGCGACACGGACATACCCCTGCATCTCCTGGTGCAGCGCGCTGCAGAAGTCGGTGCAGTAGAACGGATACACGCCAGGGTACTTCGCCACCCACGTCAGCGTGCGCGTCTGGCCGGGCATCACGAGGAGTTCCGAATCGTTAGCCGAGCCGATCGCGGCGAAGCCGTGCGGGACGTCCCAGTCCTGCTCCAGGTTCGTCACGTGGAAGAGGACCGTGTCACCCGCCTGCACCCCCTCGATGTTGTCCGGGGCAAAGTGCGAACGAATGGCCGTCATCTTGACGTGCACCGTCCTGCCCGAGCGCGACACACCGGTTTCCTGCTCGGTGCGGGCCACGTACGGGTGCTTGTTGTCGGCCAGCTTGAAGAACTTGACCTGCTCCGTCTTGATCTTGCTCGCCAGGATCGCCTGCGCGTAGTGCGGCTCGCCGATGGTCGGGAAGTCGAGCAGGAGCTTCATCTTCGGCCCGGTAATGTCATACAGCTGCGCCGACTGCGTGAGCTCCGGCCCGGTGGGCAGGTAGCGATCCTTCGTGATCTTGTTCATTGCGATCACGTACTTGCCGTACGGCTTCTTCGTGTCGCCGCCGGGGACCGTGAGGTGCCCGATCGAGTAGTACGTCGGGACGCGGTCGGCCACCTTGCAGTCCTTCAGCGACCACTTCACGATTTCCGACGTGATGAAGACCGACGTATAGGCGTTCCCCTCGGCGTCGAACTCGTTATGCAGGGGGCCGAGGCCCGGGTTGGCCACTTCGCAGTACATCGTGGCCTCGTAGTTCAGCACCGGAATCGTCGACACTTCCTTCTCGAACTTCTTGTCGGCAATCGCCTTCTGGAACTTGGAGAACGAGTGCACCGGGATGACCGTCGCCAGCTTGCCGCCGCCAACGATGTACTCACCCGTCGGGTCCACGTCGACGCCGTGCGGCGACTTCGGGGTCGGGAGGTAGTACACCAGCCCGGGGCAGTCCTTCGGGTCCAGGACCTTGACCGAGTTCTTCATCTCGGTCGTGGCCATGTGCGTCGCCATGTTGTACGTGTTGTGCGCGTAGCGCGCGTTCCACGTCTTCGACTTCCCCTGCGCCACGCACTGCTCGCCCGCCTTCCAGTTCACGGCGGCGATGTAGTCCTTGTCGTTCTTCGACGCGTTCACTTCGAGCTTGGTATGCGCCTGCTCGGTGTTGTACGACGTGAAGAAGACCCAGCCATGCGACGGGCCCTTGCCCGGGCGCCCGAGGTCATAGTCGAAGCCGGGCATCAGCACCTGGAAGGCCACGTCCATCTTCCCTTCCTCGTTGGCCTTCACGAAGGAGATCGTCCCCTTGAACTCGTCGGCGAACTTGTCGAACCCGACATCCTTCTGGGGGATCGGCACGGAGAAGCGCGTCGCACCGACGATGTACTCGGTGTTCTCGGTGGTGAACGGCGCCCCGTGGTTGCCGCCCGTGTTGGGCAACTCGATCGTCTCCGTCGTCTCGAACGACTTGAGGTCGATACGCGCAAAGCGCGGCGTGTTGTTCGCATTGATGAAGAGCCAGCGACCGTCGTGCTCGCCGCCAGTCATTGACAGCGACGGATGGTGCGTGTCATCCCACGGCACCATTCCCCACGACGTGTTCAGCATCGCCCGGGTCTCGGTGTTGTAGCCGTAGCCGTTCTCCGCGTTTTGCGAGAACACCGGGATCACCTTCAGCAGTCGTCCCGACGGGAGGCCGTACACGCCGACCTGCCCGGAGAAACCGCCCGAAGTGAAGAAATAGAACTCGTCGTAGCTCCCGGGAGCGACGTACGTCTTGGATGCGGCATCCCCGAGGTTGCCAATCGCCGAAGACTTGGCCTTGGGGGCGCACGCGTAGAGCAGCATCACGCTGGCGACAACCGCGCCAGCAGACGCCATGACGCCCGATTTCCGCGTGAAGGACATAGGTAGACCTCTCAAAACAGAGAAGAACAGGTGGGAGTCGCATACGACCGTGCGGCCGCGGAAAGCGGCGTCGTCGGATCGCGGTAATAGCTTCGTCGTACCTGCAGGTTATGGGGGTAGTGGAATCCTCTATTTTTCGTAGAGGTTTATGGCCCTCCAGTTGGGGCATTCTCCGACCGCATAGCCGCGCCTCGGTCCTACCTTTTGCGCCGGAGTCCGTCTGCCCTTCCCAAGCTTCACTGGAGTCGTTATGCGCCTCACCCGCTTCACCGACAACGCTTTGAGGGCGCTCGTCTTCCTGGCGCTCGATCCGGACGATATTCCGACGGTCGGCGAGGTTGCCCGGAAGATGGGGATGTCCGAGGATCATCTCCTGAAGGTCGTGCAGCGGCTGTCGCAGCTCGGCTACGTCAAGACCATCCGCGGCCGCAACGGCGGGATGCGTCTCGCCAAACCAGCGGCAGAGATCGTCGTGGGGGAGGTCGTGCGGCGTACGGAAGATAACATGTCGCTCGTCCCCTGCTTCGATCCCACCGAAATCAACTGCCCCATCTCCGCCGCGTGCGGTCTCGCCCCGGCGCTCGACTCGGCGCTGCAGGCGTTCCTCACCACGCTCGACCGCTTCACCATCCAGGATCTCCTCGGCAAGCGATCCGAGCTGCGCCAGCTCGCCCAGTTCCCGGACGACGAAGTACTCGCGACCGAGGGCGCCCGGTAACAATACGAGGCGGCGCCGGGAGTTCCCGCCCCGCTCCGCGAATCACGCCTCACCCCGACGGCGCGCCAGTCCCATGACTGGCGCGCCGTTCGCGTCCCCCTCCCCCGCGCGGGCGAGACGAGTTCGACCGTTGCGCGTCAATACAGCGTGAAACTCCTCGTTCTCAATTGCCACGAGGCCTGGATCCACCAGCTGGGTGTGCTCCGGGCCGAGCTCGATATCGTCGTCGGTCTGCCGGGGCGCTACACGCGCGGGTGGGATGATCACATGCGCCCGCTTCCCGCGCTCGCGCGCCTGGTCACGCTCGATGACGTGCGCTGCGGCACGGTGCAGTACGACTGCGTCGTGAACCACAACATCACCGACCTGCTCGACACCAAGTTCGTCGATGCGCCCAAGCTCCTCGTCCTGCACGACACGCTCGAGGGACGCATGGCGCAGCAGGACGCCGACTTCGACGCGCGCGACATGCGCGCCGTGCTCAACACCTACCTGGCATCCGTGGGCGGACACGCCGTCGCCATCTCGCGCTCCAAGGCCAAGTCGTGGGGGGTGACGCACGTCGTCGTGCAGAACAGCGCCGATCCCGAGGCGTATCTCCCGCACGTGGGCGACGTGGCGTGCGGGCTGCGCGTGGCCAATCACGTGACCTCCAAGCGCGTCTTCCTGGCGTGGGACTTCCACGAGGAGGCCATGGCCGGCCTCCCTCTGCGCATCGTTGGTCACAACCCCGAGCTTCCGGGCGTGGCGCCGGCCGACGATTGGGATCACCTCAAGCGCATGCTGGCCTCGCATCGCTTCCTGGTCCATACCGCCGACCCGCGCTACGAGGACGGCTACAACATGGCGGTGCTCGAGGCCATGGCGGCCGGAATGCCGGTGCTGACCAACCGTCACCCGACCGGCATCATCGAACATGGCGTGACCGGCTTCGTGGCCGAGACGCCCTTCGAGATGCACGCCCACGCCGAGCGCCTGCTGGCCGACGAAGCGCTGGCCCACGAGCTGGGCGCCAACGGCAAGCGCTACATCGAACGCCACTTCTCTCCCGACCGATTCCGCGTGGAGTTCGGGAAGGCAATCCAGGAGGCAAGGAAGAAGTGGGCGCGCCGGAGGGGGAAGTCGATGGCGCGGTAGGGGCGGAGGAGGGAGAGCTTGCCCCGGCGAGGGCTGGGGGGAGGCGGGAGTGGCGGCCGCGGTGCGGCCGCCGTTTGCTTTTCCCGGGGGTAACCGAAGCCGCGACGCGCCGAACCCAGCCCCCCACGTACCGAACCCAGCCTCCCACGCCCACCTTCCCAGCGAAAGCTGGGACCCATTTGTCCTCGGCACACGCGCGATCGGCTGCTTCGGGGGCCAGTGACCGCGACACGAAAAGCTCGACACGGAGGTTCACGGAGGCGACACGGAGGCACACGGAGGAGACGCGGAGGCGTACGGGGGGGGACGCGGAGGCGTACGGAGAAGAGGAGGCGCACGGAGGAGACGCGGAGGCGAACGGAGGCGCACGGAGGAGACGCGGAGGCGAACGGAGGCGCACGGAGGAGACACGGAGGCGAACGGAGGCGCACGGAGGAGACACGGAGGCGTACCGAGGCAGCACGGAGGAGCATAGAGGAGACACGGAGGCGTACGGAGGAGACATGGAGCCGTTCGGAGGCAACCGAAGCAGTGCCGCCACGTACCGAACGCAGTCCCCCACGTACCGAACCCAGCCCCCCACGCCCACCTTCCCAGCGGAAGCTGGGATCCATTTGTCCTCGACACACGCGCGATCGGCTGCCTCGGGGGCCAGTGACCGCGACACGAAAAGCTCGACGCGGAGGCGCACGGAGGAAGCACGGAGGTAACCGAAGCAGTGCCGCGACTTGCCTCGATCCTCAATGCGATGCTCGAGACGCAGCTGCGACGGCAGGCGTGGCCACCACCACCGTTTGACTTTGGACACAGCTACTCCGTGTCGAGCCTTTCCATCGCCAACCCCGGCGTCATACGCAACCGGTCGCGCGCGACGTGAGGACAAATGGGTCCCAGCTTGCGCTGGGACGGTGGGGCGCGGTACTGGCACTCACCCGCGCCTCTAAACGTCCACAGCTCTTCCTCCGTGATGCCTCCGTGATACCTCCGTGATACCTCCGTGTCGAGCTTCTCCCCCGAACCCCGTGTCGAGCCTTTCCATCGCCAACCCCGGCGTCACATACGACCGGTCGCGCGCGACGTGAGGACAAATGGGTCCCAGCTTGGCTGGGACGGTGGGGCGCGGTACTGGCGCTCACCCGCGCCTCCAAACGTCCACAGCTCTTCCTCCGTGATACCTCCGCGTACCTCCGCGTACCTCCGTGTCGCGCTTTTCCCCCCGAGCTCCGTGTCGAGCCTTTCCATCGCCAACCCCGGCGTCATACGCAACCGGTCGCGCGAGACGCGAGGACAAATGGGTCCCAGCTTGCGCTGGGACGGTGGGGCGCGGTACTGCCACTCAGCCCCGTCTCCAATCGTCCACAGCTCTTCCTCCGTGATACCTCCCTGATACCTCCGCGTACCTCCGTGTCGAGCTTCTCCCCCCCGCGCGTCTCCCCCCGAGCTCGTCCCTCGAGCCGCCCCACCGCCCTCGCCCCCCCAACCCCCCCGCCAGTACCTTCCCGCGCATTCCTTCATCCGCACGAACTCCATGCGCGCGCTCCTCTCCGTCCTCTGCACCCTCGCTCTCGCGACCCCGGCTCTCCACGCCCAGCCCAAGCCGGGTGACTTCACCCTCCCCGAGTACCGCTTCGCCTCCGGCGAGGTGCTGCCGAACGTCCGCCTCCACTACCTCACGTTAGGCACGCCGCGGCGCGATGCCACGGGGAAGGTTGCCAATGCGGTGATGATCCTCCATGGCACCGGGGGGACGGGGTCGCAGTTCCTGGGGCAGGGCTTCGCCGGGGAGCTGTACGGGAAGGGGCAGCCGCTCGATACCACGCGCTTCTTCATCGTCCTCCCCGACAACATCGGCCACGGACAGTCCAGCAAGCCGAGTGACGGGCTGCACATGAAGTTCCCGCACTACGGCTACACCGACATGGTCAACCTGCAGCGCCTCCTCCTGTCGCAGGCGCTGGGCGTCGAACGGCCGTTCATGATCATGGGGACGTCGATGGGATGCATGCACGCCTGGGTGTGGGGGACGCTGTACCCCGATGCCCCGCGCGCGCTCGTCCCGCTGGCCTGCGTCCCCACGCAGATTGCCGGACGGAATCGCATGATGCGGCGCATGATCATGGACGCGGTCATGCAGGACCCCGAGTGGAAGGGGGGCGAGTACACCTCGCCGCCGCGCGGGCTGCGCTCCGCACTCGGCATGCTCTTCATGATGTCGTCGGCGCCGCTGGTGCAGCAGCGGCAGGCCCCCACGCGCGACGTGGCCGACTCGGTGATCCGCGCCTATCTCGATGCGCGCATGAAGGTCACCGACGCCAACGACATGCTCTACCAGTTCGATGCATCTCGCGACTACGACCCGTCGCCGCTTCTCGACCGCGTGGTGGCCCCCGTGCTGCACATCAACTCGGCCGACGACCAGGTCAATCCCCCGGAACTCAGGCTCGCCGAGCCGCTCATTGCCCGCGTGAAGAGCGCGCGCTTCGTGATGATCCCCATCAGCGACCGCACGCGCGGGCACGGGACGCACACCATGCCTGTCATCTGGGGCGACGAGCTGCGTCGCTTCATGGCGACGCTCCCGCCAGTGGACGGGGGGCGGTAGCCCCGTTTTCGGTCACCCTGACCGAGCGAGCGTGGCACCGATATGGCGGTAGGGGCGAGGCACCCCCGTTGGATGACCTCGCGGGGCATGAGTCGTCCCTCAGGTAATGCGACAAGCTCTGCCATATCGCCCCCGCTTCAACGCACCGCCGGCCGCCAAGCGCCCGACGCCCGCCCTGCATCGCCTGCATCCGGGGCACCGGCAGGCGGCGCGGCTGGCGCCGGCGACGGGCTCGCGCGGGCAGTTGCCCCGCCTGGCGTGGCTCGCCTGGCCGGTCCTGGGGGCGCTGGCGCTGGCCCTGGTCGCGCGCGCCCTCCCGGCCCAGCGCACGGTTCGTCCCGTTCGTGGTGAGACGGGCTTCGATCGCGCCCTGGCGGTGGCGACGGCCGACAGCGCCTGGGCGCGCATCGCGCACACCTACTACGACACGACCTTCCACGGGCAGGACTGGAACGCGATCGGGCGAACGCTTCATGCGCGCGCCGCGCGGGCCCGCGACATGCGCGAGGTGCGCACGGCGATCGGCGAGATGTTTGCCGCGCTGGGGGAGTCGCACTTCGTCCTCATCCCGTCCGATGCCATTGCCACCTGGGCCGATGCTCCCGTCGACGGCGAAGCGTTAGGCGATGTGGGGATCGAGTTCCGGCTGCTCGACAGCACCATCGTCGTCTCCCGCGTTGCGCCCGACGGAGCGGCGGCGCTGGCCGGCGTGCACCCCGGGTGGACGCTCACCAGCCTTGGCGACGTCGACGTGGCCGCCTTCATGCGCGAGCGTCTCGACGTCCCGCGGGGGCCGGCCCGCCGCCTCGCCGAGTTGCAGCTGCCGATGTCGCTCATGCTGCGAACGCAGGGGAGCGTTGGGTCCACCATGCGCGCCACCTTCCGCGATGGCGAAGGCCGCGTGCGACGCGTCGAGGCGGTGCGCCGCGCGGTGCCGGGCGAAGTGGTCCGCTTTGGCCACCTCCCGCCACAGGTGGTCCGCTTCGAGACGCAGCGCTTTTCCGACGACCGCGGATGCGTGGGCGTGATCCGCTTCAACGTCTGGATGTTTCCCGTCATGGCCAGGCTCGACGATGCCATGGTCGACTTCCAGCGCTGTCGCGGCATCGTGCTCGACTTGCGCGGCAACACCGGCGGCGTGACGGCGATGCTGCAGGGAATCGGTGGATACTTCGTCGACACGGCCACCTCGTTCGGGACCATGTCCACGCGCAGCGGGGCGATGCAGTACATCGCGACGCCGCGCCGAACCGATCGCCGCGGTGCCGCGTTTGTCCCTTTCGGGGGAGCGGTCGCCATCGTGCTGGACGGGCTGTCGGGGAGCACGTCGGAGATGTTCGCGGCGGCGATGCAGTCGATGGGACGCGCCCGCATCTTCGGCGAGCCGAGCGCCGGCCAGGCGCTCCCCGCCATGCTCGCCAGGCTCCCCAACGGCGACGTGATGCAGCACGTGATTGGCGACTTCACCACCGCCGACGGGCGCCGCATCGAGGCGCGCGGCGTGACCCCCGATGTGCGCTGGCCGTTGCGCCGCGCGGCGCTCCTGATGGGGCGCGACGAGGCCTTCATGGACGCGCTGGCGTGGACCGGGGCGGCGACGGTGACCACCGCCTCCCTCTCGTCGGCGGCGCGCTGACCGCTGGGCGTCGCGTTGGCCCTGGGCGGCGGCCGCCGAGCCGTGCCGCCCCCGTTTGCCCCCGGTTGCAACCTGCGCCGGCCGACGCACGTAGGATTTCGGCGAACGCCCCCGTGTCCCGCTGGTATTAGCTTTCTGCCGGGCGCTGGTCGGAGAACCGGCGTTCACCCACACTCTCGGAGATCCCGAATGTTCACTGTTTCGCTCCGTATGCCGCGTACCGTGCGCGCGCTTGCGGCCGTCGTCATGGTCCCCGTGGTTGCCTCGGTTGCGAGCGCGCAGGCGCTGCCGCCGGCCAAGGACCTCATCGCGCGCTGGGCCAAGGAGACCAACGCCGATGCGTGGAAGACGCACAAGTCCTCGCGCATGAAGGCGGCGTTCGACATGCCGGCGATGGGGATGAGCGCGACCATGGAGACGGTGACGATCTTCCCCAATGCGATGGCGTCGAAGGTCGACCTGCCCGGGATGGGGGAGATGCGTCAGGGGTTCAACAACGGGGTCATGTGGATCCTGAACCCGATGCAGGGGCCGTCGGTCGTGACCGGGGCGCAGCTCGACGCGGCCAAGGAAGACAACGACCCCAACAACTACTCGCGCATCTCGACGGCCATCGTCGCCAGCGAGACGGTGGAGAAGGCGACGTTAGGCGGGCAGGAGTGCTACAAGGTCAAGCACACCTGGAAGTCGGGAAAGGTGTCGTTCGACTGCTTCGGCGTGACCGACGGGATGATCACCTGGTCCAACGCCAAGGCGTCGACGCCGATGGGTGAGGTGGAGACGACGACGACCTTCGCCGCGTACAAGGACTGGGGCGGGATGAAGCGCGCCACGACCACCACCATCGACCAGATGGGGCAGCAGATCGTGATCACCGTGCAGGCGTACGAGTGGGACACGGTCGACCCGAAGGAGATCGAGGTCCCCGCCGAGATCAAGGCGCTCACCGAGAAGAAGCCGTAGGCGGCGAGCGTCGTGAACGCGAAGAACCGTTGGTTCTGGTCACTTGCCGCCACCGTCCTGGTGTGCGACGTGGTGACCAAGCGGATCGCGGAGCAGGCGTTGCAGCCGCGGCACGTCCCCCACGAGATCGTGGGGGACGTGTTGCGTTTCACGCTGACCTACAACCGCGGTGCAGCCTTCAGCATGTCGCTGGGCGACTACTCGCGCTGGGGCTTCGCCATCATGGCGGTGATCGTCCTCACGGTGCTGTGGCGCACGCTGGCCACCGCGCCCGACACCGACCGATGGCAGGGGGCCGCCATCGGCCTCGTCTCGGGCGGGGCGCTGGGGAACCTGGTCGATCGCCTGCGGCACGCCGAGGGGGTGGTGGACTTCATCGACATGGGGATCGGCGACACGCGGTTCTGGACCTACAACGTGGCCGACATGGGCGTCACCTTCGGCGCCATCATGCTCATCATCACGATGCTCCAGGCTCCCAAGGAGCCGGCGCCCAGCGAAAGGCTCCTCTGATGCTGTTGCTCCCCTTCGTGCACGCCGCGCTGGTGGCGACGTCGTGCGTGGCGTCGGCGCCTGCGTCGCCGGCGCCACACAACTCGGCAGCTGCAACCGCGGCGATCTCCGGCGCGGCGATCCCCGACTCCACCTATCGTCGCCTGTTCGAGTCCGGCGTGACGATGGACGCCTTTTTGGCGGCGGCCAGGCAGCGCAAGGAGCAGTGGGCCGCCAACTACGCGCGCGGTGCGGTGCCCGACGCCGTCCTCACCGCGGCACGATCTGCTCCCGGGCCGTGGAAGCTCCTCGTAGTCGCCGTCGACGGGTGTTCCGACTCGGTCAACACGGTGCCATACATCGCGCGGCTGGCGGAGCAGGTCATGGGCGTGGAGCTGCGCATCATCGACAGCGCCGCGGGGCGCGTGGTCATGGACGCGCACCGCACCCCCGACGGCCGCGGCGCCACGCCGACCGTCGTCCTCCTCGACGCCACGTTCAGGGAGCGCGGCTGCTTCATCGAGCGCCCCGCCGAGCTGCGCGATTGGATTTTGGGCAACAAGGGAAAGCAGGCGGACAAGGACATCATGGACCACAAGATGACCTGGTACGACACGGACGCCGGCCAGCGGACGGTGGCCGAGGTGGCCGAGCTGATTGCGGCTGCCGGGCGTGGCGAGGTGAAGTGCTGACCTACATCCTGGGCTTCGCCCCCATCGCCAGGTAGTCGAGCGCCAGCGTCGCGAGCGCCTTCATCCCCGGTACGAGCGCCGCTTCGTCGGCAAAGAAGCGGGGCGAGTGGTTGGGCGCGACCTTGGCCGGGTCGGTCCCCTTGGGCGTGACGCCCAGGAAGTAGAAGACGCCGGGGACCTTCTTCTGGTAGAGCGAGTAGTCCTCGGAGGTCGTCGTCTGCCGCCCCACCTCGACCTGGCCGGCGCCTAACGCGCGCCGCAGCGAGGGCGCCATTTTCTCGGTCAGCGGCGGGTCGTTGTAGGTGACGGGCGTCCCGCGATCGAACGTGATCTTCGCCGTCGCCCCATTCGCCTCGGCCATGCTCGTGATGAGGCGCGTGAACTTGGTGCGGATCGAGTCGCGTGTGGTTTCGTCGAAGGTGCGAATCGTCCCGCCAAACTCCACCGAGTCGGGAATGATGTTCACGCGCACGCCGCCGCGGATGTAGCCCACGGTCACGATCGCCGGCGTCAGCGTGAGGTCGACCTGGCGACTAACGATCGATTGCGCCGAGGTGATGATCTGCGAGGCGATCGTGATCGGGTCGACGCCGTTCCAGGGGAGGGCGCCATGTGTCTGCCGCCCGTGGATCACGACCTTGTACGTGTCGCCCGACGCCATGAGCCCGCCGCTGCGGTAGACGATCTTCCCCGTCTCGAACGGGAAGACGTGCAGCCCGAAGACGGCGTCGACCCTGGGATTGTCGAAGATCCCCTCTTCCAGCATCACCTCCGCCCCGCCGCGCTCGCCGGCTGGTGCTCCTTCCTCCGCTGGCTGGAAGACAAACACGACCGTCCCTTGCACCTCCTGCTTCATCCCGCTCAGCAGCTCGGCGACGCCCATGAGGATCGCGACGTGGTTGTCGTGCCCGCAGGCGTGCATGACGCCCACCTCCTGCCCGTTGTAGGTCGAGCGCACGGTCGACTTGAACGGGAGGTCGACTTCCTCAGCCACGGGGAGCGCATCCATGTCGGCGCGCAGCGCGACGACTGGACCGGGCTTCCCGCCGCGCAGTATCCCCACCACACCCGTCTTCGCGACCCCCGTCTTCACCTCGAGGCCGAGCTTCTGCAGGTGCTCGGCAACCAGCTTGGAGGTGCGGAACTCGCGGTTGCCGAGTTCGGGGTGCTGGTGAACGTCGCGTCGCCAGGCGACGACCTTGGTTTCGAGCGCGTGCGCGCGCTTGTCGACTTCGGCGTCGAGCTTCGAGGTCGCCTGGGCGGAGAGGAGGGCGGGGAAGGCGAGGAGGGCGGCGGTCGTTAGGCGCATGTGGCGGGGCGGGCGCGGGAGGGAGAAGGCGAACTGCTGGTTACCACGGCGGACACCGCGGGGAAGTGCAGGGGGCTGGGGTCCACCCCGAATCTGACCGAGCGGAGACGCGAGCAGAAGGAGGCTTAGGGAATAACAAGAACCATCGCGCGGTTCGTGGGTGGTGCGTTGGCGGGGTGTCCTGTCACGATTGGCCGCTGTCTTCAGTCGACGACAAGGCGAACTGCTTCGTTACCGCAGAGAACACGGAGGGGAAGTGCAGGGCGCTGCGTCCACCCCGAATCTGACCGAGGGGGAGGCGAGCGAAAAAGGCTTTGGGAAGAACATGAACCAGCGCGCGGTTGGTCGTCGGTTCGCGATGCCCTGTTTCAGCCGGAAGCCTTTGTGGAACGACGCGTCCCATCTGTCCGCACTCGTCCGCGTGTTGTTCCTAGCGGGCACAGCGGCGCGGCGCGATGCCGCAGCACACCCGGATAGCCGGCGAGCAGATGAAGAGGTCACGCGGATACCAGCCGAGCGCTCCGCAGCCGGTTCGACTGTGCCCCATACGTGACTCCTGACACCTGTATCCGCTGCTGTCGAGCTTGACCGCAGTTGTTCTGTTCGTACATTCGCACCCAAGAAACTTCACAGGTGCGTTTGGTACGCGATGGGTGTGTGCACCAGCCACTCCTTCTCACACCGTCGTGGCATTTGCAGGCTTCGGGGAGTTGGCCGAGAGAGAAGCGCTATGGAGGTGCGAATCCACGGACATGGAGCTCGGAACGTCGCTTTCGCCGACTGGAAGAGCACGCGGCGTCTGCGCAACCGTCCGTCGCGATTGCAGGCAGCTGGCGCCAATCTCGCCAGCTGCAGCTTCTTGATGCTCCTTACGGCGCTCGCAGCGTGTTCGTCGACTGCCGTTGATCCCAGCGATGGACTGAACGGGATCGACGTCGGACTACCTGCACGCACGCGTGCCCCCGATCTCGCACGCCTCACGGAGCGCACGCGTCGCGAGGGAGGCAACGTTTTTGTGCGGCTCACCGGTGAACCAACCGCCCTCGCGCTCGAGGTGCTTTCCCGCGCGGGCCTCACTGCAGCGCACGTGCCGGACCCGCCGCCGGGCATCGTCACGTTCGACAGCCTGCGCATCGCCACCGTGTGGGGGTTCGCATCAGCGTCAGCGATCTCGCGGATCGCCGCGCTGAGATTCGTGATCATGCTAGAGTCGTCGAGCGATCCCGATGGCATTGGCGCGATGGTACTCGCGAGCATCGCGAACGCGTCCTCCGAGTCTCCCGTGGAGCCGTGTACCGTGGATCGCAGTCCGAGGTTAGGCATGCGCTTGTACGGCCGCGGGTGCACGGCGTTACGGAGACTGCACCAGGAATCCAAGCTTGAGGGAGGGATGTGGCGATGACGAGACGCAGAATTGGCAGGCGTCGCGACCTCTACGGGGTCGCCATGTTGCTCACGCTGAGTGGATGCGAGGCCGATCACGATCCGATCTCAGTCGCAAGTCAAGTCGTTCGCGCCCTGCGGAGGTAGCGCTCTCCCGTCGCGTGACGGAGGTGGACACTGCTCGGTTGATTCGGCGCTTTCGTCAGCGCGGGAGAGGGCCTGTCTTTATCACCCTCACAGGCGAGCCGACCGAGCCGGCAGTCGCGGCGCTGCTAAACGCAGGTGCAAGAGCCCCGAGCGGAGCGTCACGTATCGTGCGTTTCGACAGCCTCAGAATATCCACCGTTTGGGCCGACCTCGACGCGGCTAGCATAAGGAAGGTTGCGTCGCTTCCGTTCGTCGCTCGCATCGAGTCCTCGGAAGACGAAGACACTATTGCGGGGTCGTCGAGCGTCCCCGTGAATGCTTCCGCTAGCGATGTGCATTGGAATCTCGCTATGGTGAAGGCCCCACAACTGTGGACGAACTTCGGGATCACCGGCGAGCGTCAGTTAAGTGGGGGCGCTTGGATCAGCAGCGCCATCGCTGTTCTGGATGAGGGTGTCGACTAACGCTTGGCCTATTACTCCGCATCTTGGCAGTTCTTCTCGATTCTTCAGTACTCGTACAACTTCAGCACCGACCCCACACCAGTCTACCTCGGGCAGCACGGCACGGACGTCGCCAGCTTTGCCACAGGTGAGCCTGATGGATTGTGGGGTGCGGGAGTGGCCCCACGCGCCAACATTCGGCCGTACAAAGTGCTACCCGCCACCGGGACGTCGACTGATTGGGGACCGGTGGTCTATGGACTCAATCAAGCGTACGCCGACGGGGTTTCGGTTGTGAACATGAGCTTCGGGAACTGTGGCGCTCTTCCGCCAACCTCTGTCGCTGCCGCGCTTCAGCAGTTCACCTCGCGCGTGCCCGTGGACGCTGCCAATCCTGGCATCGGCGTGAATCTCGTTGCGTCGGCAGGCAATGGCATCTACTCGGTTTCTGGGTGCTCCACCACGGCTCCGTCCTATCCTGGCGCGTATCCGCAAGTGCTGTCGGTCTCGGCGATTGACTCCGTGAAATCGCGCGGTGCTTACCCGGACCTTTCCTCGGGTGCGACCATCGACATCTCGGCGCCCGGCATCTGCGTGAACGGATTGCTCGTGGGCGGCGGAGCGAATCCGTGTATCGTAGGTACGTCGTTCGCTGCGCCCCACGTGTCAGGAATCATCGCCGCGATTCGCGCGAAGTATCCAACCTGGTCGGCGAGTTTCGTGGCTCAACGATTGCTCGCAACCGCGACGCCCATTCCGGGCCAGGCGCTACCAACGGATCCACGTTTCGGTTACGGACTCCTCGATCCCGTCGCCGCAGTGAACGTACCTGCTCCGTCGGTTTCGATTGCAGGCCCGAGCAGCGTCCGGCCCAATGTCCTTTGTACTTGGACCGTCAGCGTCAGTGGCGGCGTACCCGCGTACTCGTACCTTTGGTCACCTGGTGGAGCCACGACGTCGTTCGTCGAGCGCAGCTTCACATCGAGCGGTACGTTGTCGGTCACGGTCACGGATCAGGCGGCGCACTACGGTCAGGCAAGCAAGAACGTTACGGTGTCCGCCAACGCCCCTTTGTGTCAGGTGTAAGGTGCTGACCGTCATGCGAGGGCGAGCGCGCAGGTACCTGTCGGTGCGTTCGCTCCGCTTCTGCATTCGCTCCCGTCATGGCGAGGTTCGCAGCGGTCCGTGCCGTCGTCCTGCTCGTATCACGGAGTTGCATGATCTCGGCTTGCACGGTCTCGGTGTTCGGCAGGAACGGCCGTCAGCAAAGGGCGACCATCTCCTTCTCCTCAAACGCGTAGCCGACGGCTGTCGCGACGAGGCCTACTGAGCCCTCCAGATCCGCGCGTGATCTCCCGGGATTCTCGGACGACCCCAAGCAAGAAAACCACCTCCACACCATCCCCCACCGAATCTTCGGCGTGGCCCTACCCCCCCTGCACTTCCCCTTCGTGTCCTCCGTGTGAAGAAGATCTTCCCCTTCTCTCCATCACACGTCACCAACCTCGCGCGCCGAACCAAGCCGACCATCCCTCACCCCCGCGCAACCGGCGCAAAGAAGTTCACCCCGCGCACATTCTCGTCGATGGCTAGCGGCCGCTGCAGCGGCGGAAAGGCGCGCGCCTCGCAGTGCATGCGCTCGCACGTGCGGCAGGTGACACCCACCGGGACCGCCGCGTCGACGTTGGTCAGGTCGATGCCGTCGGCGTAGACCACGCGCCGCGCCGAGGCCAGGTCGCAGCCTAACGCGACGGAGTACATCACCGCGGGGGTGCGGAAGTCGCCGGAGTGGCGGCGCACGGTGCGCGCCACGGAGAAGAACGACGTGCCGTCGGAGAGACGCGAGAGCTGGGTGTGGAACATCCCCGGCTGCAGGAAGGCGGCGTGCACGCTCCACAGCGGGCACAGCCCCGAGAAGCGCGGGAAGCGCATCCCGGCAGGTGCAAACTTCTTGGAGATATTCCCGGCAATGTCCACGCGCACCATGTGGAACGCCACCCCCTCGCTCCCCGGCTTGCGCAGGTTGGTGAGGCGGTGGCACACCTGCTCGAACGAGGCACGGAATCGGTGGCCCAGCAGCTCGATGTCGTAGCGCAGCTGCTCCGCGGCCTCGAAGAAGTCGTCGTACGGCATCAGGACCGCCGAGGCGAAGTACGATGCCAGCGCCACCCGTGCCAGCGCGCGCGACTCGTCGGTGGTGAGGTACTGGTCGGCGACGATGCGCTCCAGCGTCTCGCTGCACTCGAGGAGCCCGATCTGGTGCGCGAGTTGGAAGTTGCGCGACCCGCGCCGCAGGACCTCGCTCAGCGACAGCTCGCGGCGCGCGGCATCGTAACGACGCACTGCGCCTCGCATCTCGGCCACCGTGCGGATCATCACGCGCACGCCGTGCCGCCCCTGCAGGTGCCTCGACAGCGACCCGAAGAGGTTCTCGCGATCGATCGTCGCCTCGCGCCACAGCCGCATCGCCTCCTGCTCCAACTCGGGAAAGTGGTTCTTCTGCCGCTCGATGAGGTCCGAGACCTGCTCGCTGGAGAGCCGCACGCGAAGCACCGAGGCGAGATCCGCCGACAGCTCCTCGCTCCCGCCGTCCTGCGTGTCGGCCAGTCGCTGCGCCATCGAGTCGAGCGAGGTCCGGGTCCCCGTATACGCGTGGTGCAGCTGCACGATGGCGCGCGCCAGCTCCGGCGACGTCTCCGACAGCTCCCGCACCTCGCGCGGCGCGACCGGGTGGTCCTCGAACAGGGGATCGGCGAAGACCTCGGCCAGGTCCGAGGCGAGCGGTGCGTCGGTGCCGGCGGCCAGGTCGCGCAGTTCGAGCCCCAGCACCTGCGCCAGCTTGAGCAGGAGCACCGTTGTGAGCGAGCGGCGGTCGTGTTCGAGCAGGTTGAGGTACGACGGGGAGATCCCCAGCCGCTCGGCGAGCGCCGCCTGGGAGAGGTTCTGCTCCAGTCGGGCCGCGCGTATCCGCCGCCCCAGTCGCAATCGCTCGCTCATGTTGCTCCCCTCGCTTGACCCGGTTCACACTTTACAGGAAACGTTTCCACTTAACGGTAACCGGATCGGCCTCACTGTGAAACGGCGGAGGGGCGCGCACGCCGAACTCGGCCGTCAATTATTGACACAAAGTGGTGACGGCGCGGCGATTTACACGCCGGTTGGGGCCCGCCCGGCCGGGCGCCGAGCCTTCCGTACCACCAGCGCCGGGAGGATCACCATCGCCGCCAGCGTTCCCGCCAGCGTCCCGCCGGCGGTCGCAAGGGCAATCGCGCCGAACAGCGTGCTGGTCTTCTCGCCAATCGCCAGCGGGAGGAGCGAGGCCAGCGACGCCAGCGTCACGAGGACGATCATCCCCGAGCGGTCGACCGCGGCGCGCAGCGTGCGCAGCGCGGTGAGCCGGTGCAGCTGGCGGTTGACCGTCCCGGCGCGGCGGCGCTGCAGTGCGGCGTCGATCATCAGGATCGCCTGGTGCACCGCCAGCCCCACCACGAGGATCACCCCCACCGCCGCCTCGCGCGTGAAGGCCGCGCCGGCAAGCCAGAACGCCGCGATCACCCCGCCTAACGCGATGGGGAGCGAGAGGAAGACCATCGCCGCCCCCCACACCGAGTCGAAGACGATCGCCACCGTCAGCAGCACCAGCGTCACCCCGATCGCAAAGACGAGCCACAGCCCCTTCTCCGACTCGTCAGGCTCGAAGAACCCAAAGCCCGCGTCGGCCACCGAGTACCCCGGCGGGACGGAGATGGACTTCATGAAGGCGTCGTGCGTGCGCTGCGCCAGCTTGTTAGGGCCGCGGAACTCGTAGGCGACGATGCGCACGTACTGCTGGTCCTCGCGCGAGATGGCGCTCAACGCCTCGCGCTCATCCACCGCCGACAGCGAGCCGATGGTGATCGGCGCGCCGCTCGTGGTGGGGACGATCGCGTCGCGCAGCTCGTCCAGCGAACGGTCGCGCGACCCCCGCGCCTTGACCGTCACCGGGATCTCGTCCCCCCCAATCTCCAGCAGTTGTCGCCCCACCGGGCCACGCACCTCGCGCGCCACCGCCCCCGCAAAGGCGGCCGCCGTCACGCCGTATCGTTCCAGCTTGGCGCGATCGGGCTCGATGGTCACCGCATACGCCTTCCCCGTCGAGAAGAACGACGACGAATTGATGTCCACGTCGCGCACGCGCGGGATGCGCTCCAGGCGCTCCTGGAGATCCATCGCCAGCCGCTCCACGCCGCCAAACGAGTAGCCCAGCACCTTGATGCGGAACGTGGCCGAGGAGATCGCGCCCATGCCTGACGAGAAGCCGGGCCCCTGCCCGCGCACGTTCACCGACGCGCCGCCGATGAAGACAGCCCGCTGCGTCAGCGCCTCCTCCAGCTCCTGCGGGATGGCGGTGTACTCGGCGTCGCGCCGGAAGAGGACGCGCATCCCGGCGCCAAAGCTCCCGTAGCTTTGTGCGGTGACCTGCTCCACCCCGGGGCGCCCCACCACCTGCGACTCCAGCTCGCGCATCGCCGCGTCGAGCGATGCGGGGTCGGAGCCGCGCGGGAAGTTGACGAACGCCGAGAGCGTGGTGCGCTGCTCCCCAAAGCCGGAAAACGAGAAGCGGGGGACCTTCTTGATGAACCCCCAGGTGAGCACGCCTAACGTGATGACGGTGAGCGAGAGCGTGACCCACCGCCAGCGGATGGCGCCCAGCACCAGGCGCGCGTAGGCGCGCCGCGAGCGCGGGAACGCCGCCTCGTGCACGCGATGCCCGCGGGCCAGGGCGGGGATCATCACCACCGACGCCACCAGCGACCACCCTAACGCAATGGTGAAGGCGGAGGCGAAGGGGACGAAGGCGGCGCGCGCGTTCCCCTGCAGGTAGAGGAAGGGGAAGAGGACCACGGCGGTGGTCAGCGTTGCACCTGTGACCGCAGGGGCAATGGCGCGCGCCACGCGGGCACGATCGCCCGGCGTGTCGGGAACGGTCCCCAGCCGGTCCATCACGATGAGCCCGTCCTGCACCAGGATCCCCACCCCCATCGCCAACCCGGCCAGCGTGAGGAGGTTGGCCGGGATGTCGAACACATAGAGGAGGAGCGCCGTCCCGGCGACCGACACCGACGCCGAGAGCATGACGAGCCCGGTGCCGCGCCAATCGCGCAACAGGACGAGGAGGACGACGAGGACGAGGCCGAAGGCGATGGAGCCGCGAATGAGGAGGTCGCGCAACTGCTTCGCCAGCTCGACCGAGTCGTCATACACCACTTGCAGCCTGGTCGCCGTGGGGAGGCGCCGCTGGATCTCGTCGATCGCGTTTCGCACCGCGCCGGCGGTCTGGATGGCGTCGGCGCCGGCCAGGCGCGAGACCGAGATGGCGATGGCCGGCTGCCCATTGATGCGGAAGAAGAAGCCGCGCGTGTCCTCCTCCGGGCGCACGGCGGCCAGCGAGCCTAACGCGAACGGGCGCCCCCCCGGGCCCAGGATCGGGAGGTTGGCCAGGTCCTCCACCGCGCGCGGCTGGTCACGCAGCACGACCGGGCGCTCGCTGGGGCCGCGCTGCTCCTTCCCCAGCGCCTGCACCACCCGCGCCCCGCCAATCGCGTCGCCTAACGCCTGCGGCGAGATCCCGAGCTGCCGCAGCAGCGCCGGGTCGTACGTGACCGAGACGCCGGGCTCCGTCCCCCCCTGCACACCAATGTTCCCCACGCCCGGGACCGCACTCAACCGCGGCTCCACCTGCTCGTCGGCGACCTTCTGCAGCGTCCCCGCCGTATACGGCCCGCTGATGGTGAGCGTGAGCAGGTCCTGCTCCGACAGCTCCTCGGGGACATAGTTCGACACCCGCGGCTGCGACGCCCCGGGGGGGAAGTCCTTCCGCAACAGCTCGATCCGCTCGAGGATCGACAGCCGCGCCACCTGCACGTCGGCGTTTGGCTCCAGCTCCACCGTGATCTGCGATCCGTTCTCCGACGACTCCGACCGCGTCTTGCGCACCCCCCGCACCGACTGGATCGCCGCCTCGATGGGGGACGAGATGTACATCTCCAGCAACTCGGCGCTCGCCCCCGTCCACGTCGTGCTGACCGTAAGGCGCGGCAGCTCCACGCTCGTGCGCGTCGCCAGCGGGAGGCGCGTGAACGAGACGAGCCCCGCCAGGAGCAACGTGACGGCGGCGGCCCAGACGACGGCGGGGCGGGAGACGGCGGCGCGAATCATCGAGAAGACGAGAGGACGAGAGGACGAGAAGACGAGGAATTGCTTCTCGCGAACGAGCCATCATCAGCCGCGCACATCGCCCCCCTCCGCCACCCCTCGTCTTCTCGTCTTCCCGTCTTCCCGTCTTCTCTCCAGGGCCGCATACGCGGTCGGCAACAAGAAGAAGGTGACAAGCAACGCCGACACGCTTCCGCCAATCACCCCGGCCGCCAATGGCTGGTACAGCGCACCACCGCTCCCCCAGCCAAAGACCAGCGGCAGCACGCCGGTGATGGTCGTGATGCTCGTCATCGCGATCGCGCGCAGCCGCTGGTGCCCGCCGAGCATGATCGCGTCCTCGATCGAGTGCCCTTCCTCGCGGAAGCGCCGGATCGCGTCGAGCTTTACCACCGCCTCGTTGTCGGCCATCCCGATCATCACCACGATCCCGATCAGCGCGACCGCGTTGAGCGACTGGCCGGTGATCCAGAGGAAGAGGATTCCACCCACCGCGGCCAGCGGGACTGTCAGCATCACCACCAGCGGGACCGTGAACGAGGCAAACTCGCCGGCGAGGACGAGGAAGACCAGCGCCACCGACAGCCACCCCACCAGCGTCAGTTCGCGCGTGGTGCGCTCCTGCTCGGCGTCGGCGCCGCTCACCTCGTAGGTGATCCCCGACGGGAGCGTGAGCGCGGCCATCGTTGCGCGCACGTCCTCGGCGGCGTTGCGCGTTCCCCCGCTCTCGATGAGCCCTTCCACCACCGCAACCGGGCGCTGCCCCACGCGCACCACTTCGATCGGCGCCTGGCGCTCTTCTGCTTTCACGAGTTGGGCTATCGGTACTCCCTTCACCGGCGTCGCCATTGCCTCCGCCAGGTCCTCGTTCTTGAGACCCGCAAAGCGCACGGAGATCGGCGTGCGACGGTCCGTCTCGCGGAAGTCGCTCGACTCCACCCCCCCCAGCCCGCCGGCCAGCGCGTTGGCCACGGCATCCACCGAGATCCCGCGCTCGGCGAGCAGCGTGCGCTGCAGCGTGACCTCCACCACCGGCTGCGTTCCGCCGTTGGGGTCGCGGACGTCGGCCAGGGACGGGAGCTTCTGGAGCCGCGCGCGCGCCGTGTCGGCCCACCGCGCCGCATCGTCCAGCGTGCGCGCACTCATCTCCACGCGCACCAGCCGCCCTTCGCGCCCGATGAGCGAGCCAAACTCCGACTGCCCCGCGAGGTCGAGCGCCAGCGCGCCAGCCGCAAGGTCCGGCACCGCTGCGCGCAGCTTGTCCGCAAACGCCGCCGCGCGCTGCCCCTCGGGCACCGGGACAAGGAGCTGCGCCGTCGCCGACGACCCGGGCTCCGCGCCGGCGAGGATCTCCTCGTCCGTCGCCACCCCGACGCGCGAATAGATCCCCTTGGCCCCCAGCGTCCGCGCCGCCTCCTCGATGCGCCCCACCTGCTGCGTCGTCGCCTCGATCGCCGTCCCCTCCGGCAGATGCAACGCGGCGACTACCATCCCTTCATCCACCTGCGGCAGGATCTCCCGCGGAATGCGCCCCAGCACCCAAACCGTGAGCACGATCGAAGCCGCCGAGATGCCGAACACCGGCCATGGGTTCTTGAGCGCCCAGCGCATCCCGCGCTCGTAGAGGGCTTCGCTCTTCTCGCCGATGCGCGTGAGGAAGGGCGGACGGGAGACAGGAAAGCTCGCCCCAGAAAAGGCTGGTGGGAGACGCGAGTCCTCGCTCCCCTCGCCACCCGCCGCCCTCCCTCGTCTTCTCGTCCTCTCGTCTTCTCGTCTTCTCCCAACGATCATGACCGGCATCAGCGTCAACGCCAACACCAGCGACGCGCCCACGCTTGTGACGACAGACAGCGATAAGTCCCGAAACAACGCCGCCGCGAGCCCCCGAACAAAGATGATCGGCCCAAACACCAGCAGCGTCGTCAGCGTCCCCGCAATCAGCGGCCCGCTCACCTCTTCCGTCGCCTCGATCGTCGCCTCCAGCAACGGACGCCCCTCCTCGCGCTTTCGCACCGCCGCCTCCGCCACCACGATCGCGTTGTCCACCAGGAGCCCCACGCCTAACGCCAGCCCCCCCAGGCTCAGCACGTTGATCGTCACGTCCAGCGCTTGCAGGATCACCAGCGCCAGGAGCACCGAGAGCGGGATCATCATCGCGATGGCTAGCGACATCCGCCAGTCGCGCAGGAAGAGCACAATCACGAACAGCGACAGGATCCCGCCAATCACGATCTCCTGCCCCAGGTTCGACAGCGCATCGACGACGAAGTTGGCCTGCGCGGCCACGATCGTGAGCCCGATGCCGGGAAACTCCTTGCGCAACTGCTCGGCTACGCGCTGGATCTCCCCCGTCACGGCGACCGTGTTGGCTCCTGCGTCCTTGTAGACCACGAGCCCCACCGCCGGCCGCGAGTCGAAACGCGTGAGCGTCTTGGGGTCGGCCACGGTCGTCGTGACCGTCGCCAGGTCCTTGAGCGTGATCCCCGAACCCGCGGGCCCCACGGGGACGTCGCGAATCTCGTCAGGCGTGCGGAACTCGGTCAGCGTGCGCACCGAGAAGCGGAATTGTCCGCGCCGAATCGTCCCCCCCACTCCGCTCACGTTCGCCGCGCGAATCGCCAGCGAAACGTCGTTCGGCGTGAGGGCGAGTGCGCGCATGCGCGCCGGGTCCACCTCGATGCGCACCTCATCTTCCGGCGCCCCCACCACCGCCACGCTCGCCACCCCGGCAATCTGCTCCAGTCGGCGTGCATGCACGTCCTCCGCCGTGCGCGCGAGCTGTCGCATGTCGCCGGCAATCGACATCGACAGTACCGCGATCGGGCGCTCCCCCGGGTCGCTGGTGAGCAGCGTCGGTCGTTCGGCGCGCTCCGGGAGCTGCGAACGGGCGTTGTCCAGCCGCTCGCGTACGTTGAGCAGCGTGGTCTGCATGTTGGTCCCCCACGCAAACCGCGCCGTCGTCGTCGCCTCGCCGTTGCGGCTCACGGAGCGCAGCTCCACCAGCCCCGGCGTGGCGGCAATGGCCTCTTCCACCGGCTCGGCAATGAAGCGCGACACCTCCTCGGCTGCAGCCCCTGTGTAGAGCGTGCGGATGGTCAGCACCGGGAGCTGCACGTCCGGGAGGAGCGACACCGGGGTGCGGCCTAGTGAGACCGAGCCTAACAACACGATCGCGAGGACCGAGGCGATCGTGGTGACTGGGCGGGTGACGGCGGCGCGGGCGAGGGACATGGAGCTGCGCTCTAGAAGACGAGAAGACGAGAGGACGAGAAGACGAGGTGGGGCATTATCGCGAGGGCTTTTGCCCGATCGCCTTTGCGCCGACCGTCGTCCTCTTGGGTTCCTCGGCTTGCACCACCCTCACCGGCGCATCGTGCGTCAGCGTCAGATGCCCCTCCACGATCACTTCGTCTCCCACTTCCACCGGAATCAGCCCGCTCGACGAATCGGGGAGCACTTCCGTCTCCCTCCCGTTGGTCCGGCCGGGCTGGATGTAGACCCACTGCGCGCGCCCGTCCTTCACCACGAAGACCAGGGGGCGGCCGTCGCGTTCGATCACGGCGCGCGCCGGAACCAGGCGGCGATTGGTGAGGCGAGACGCTTCCAGCCGCACGTCGGCGTACATCCCCGGGCGCAGCTTGCTCCCGCCAATCAGGCGCACGTAGGCGCGCCCCGAGCGCGTGGTCGAGTCGATCACCGGGAGGACTGCCGTGATGCGCCCAGTGACCTGCTCGTCAGGTGCAGCGGCGGAGGAGATGAGTGCGTTCCCCCCTTCGCGAATGAGCGGGAGGTCGTGCTCGAGGACGTTGGCCTCGATGCGGAGCGCGCCCAGGTTCACCACGCGCGTGATGCTCGTCCCCGCGCCCACGCGTTCCCCCTGCGAGACATCCACGCGGTCCACCATCCCGTCATAGGGGGCGGCGATGGTGGCACGCTCGCGTTCGAGCTTCGCCTTCTCCAGCCTAACGCGGGCTCCCTGCAGCCCCGAGCGCGTGAGCGCAATCCGTCGTTGGTCGTCGCTCGGCGGTCTGCCGAGTACGATCGAGTCGGGGGCGACCGCGTCGTAGTAGCGCACCTGGGCCTCGTCTACCGCCGCCTGCGCCTCGGCGATGGCGAGGTCGAAGGGGCGCGCGTCGAGCGTGACCAGCGGAGTCCCGCGCTTCACGCGGTCGCCGGGGCGTACCAGGACCTTCTCCACCGTCCCCGCCACCTCCGACTTGAGGAGCGCTTCGCCGTCGGAGCGGACCTGGCCCGTGGTGGTGACCGAGAGGACCAGGTCGCCGTCGCGGGCAGCCGCAACGGCGACCGGGAGGGCGAGCGCGGAGCGCGGGGTGGCGCTGGTGTCGGCGCTGGCGCTAGTGCCGGAGGCGTCGGCGGTATCGGCGCTGGCGGAGTCGCCGGTGGCGGCGCCGCGGAGTTTGTCGCAGGCGGAGAGGGCGAAAAGGCCTGTCACCGCGAGCACAAGGGAGAGGCCGTGGAGTTGGGTACGCGGCAATCGCATCTGATCGTTCAGCTGGGGCAAGTGTTTCACGGCGCGGCATCCATCCTGGAGAATCTACGCATTTCGATTGTCGCGACTTGACACTACGACATTTGTTCTACATATGTCGCGCGTGAAGCGCAAATGGTTTCCTCCGGGCGGGGCGTTTGCGATGGGGGGACATGGAGATCGAGGACTTTGGTCGAAACGGGGGAGTGCTGATACTGGCGGATGAGGCGCGTGGTCGGGAGGTTGCGGAGGTGGTGAAAGCGGGGATTCTTGCGCGCGCGCGCTCTCTCTCTCTCTCTCTCTCTCTCTCTCTCTCGGCCTCCATTCTCCGAGGGCGACGGACCCATCGCCGAATGCTGCCCGACTGCAGGCGCGTTCCTCTCGGCTGTTCGGGCTGGCGACGAGCGAATCCTGGTGGTCGATCCCTCGTACGTACATCGTCTGGGCGACGGCGTACTGGCGCTGCTGGTGACCCTTCTGAAGGGGCGAAGTCAGCTCCTTCGACCCGTCATCCTCTATGCGGACACCACTGAGTCTGCGATGCGAGGGACATGCGCACTCGCGGGAGCTGCTCGATGCACCTTGGTCGTTCGCGGCATCGACGACGCCGTGCTAGTGCAGGAGATCTTCGCGGGTTCGGGACTTGGTCCAGAACTTCACCGGCTGGTCGAGCACATCCTTCCGCGCATGACGACTCTTGACGATCGGGTGAGGGAGCAATGGGAGTGCGCGTTGCTCGCACCGGAATCGACGTGTGTCAAGCGAATCGCTGCCGAGTGTGGGGTGTCGAGGAGAACGATGGAGCGCTGGTTCGCGCAGTGCCAACTTCCGTCCCCCGGCCGCCTGTTCGCGATGGCGGCCGAGGCACACGAGTTGGATCGCAGTGACGCAAAGCGCACGCCCGCAGCAACGGCTCAGCGAGTGCCGAGATGAAGAGGGTTCGCCGTTCAGCGTTAGGCTCAACTCGCGCCGCTTCACGCGTGGCACGACGCTATCGTCGCGCCGGCTTTGCGCTATCGGTCGTTGTCGAGAGCAGGTAGGCGGCGAGTAACGGCTCGTCGTCGTCGTCGCCAATCATGACCAATGTGTCGCCGCGGATGGCAAAGCGTGATGCCTCGAAGGGAAGAAGAGTGGATCCCTGGTACGACAACGTATGACGATCGTACAGGTCCAGAATTCGACGGCGATAGTTGGAAGTTCCTTGGAATAGCACGATGAGAAAGCCTCGCCACGCACGGGCATCAAGGGCTCCTTTTCGTGCCCCCTTGGCGAGGCTTGAGCTTCGCATCCTACCATTGCTTTCTAGCAGCTCCTTCGCTTCTGGAAGCGGTTCGATATGCATTCCGAGCCGTGCCTCGCGATTCGGGGCAATCAGAGCGAACTCCTGCTCATAGAGCGGCAGCAGCGCGCAGGTGGAGTCGTCCGCCTGCCTTAGAGGGCCTTGGCGAACGATGAACGGCTGTGCTCGATGCCGAGGCCAGGGGGCAGCGATCGAGTCAACAATGCGCGCAGTCTCACCTGTCGTGGACACGAAGTAGTCGTACACATCGTGCCCAGATGTCTGTAGGAGCACTTCGTTGCTTCCCCAAGCGCATCCCGTTGCCCAGCGTCCCTCCCGCGATACGCGAACATTCTGAAGTTTGTCAGGGACCAGCGCGGTAATGCGGCCATCGCTGAACTCCACGGCCATGAGCCGCGACCACGTGCCGAAGAACCACACTGGTCTGTCCCCGAACTCAGCTGGTCCAGGTCCGCGTCGACCGACGGCGAAACGCGGGCGACCAGAGGCCGCGTCAATGACGTGGATTCGCTTTTCCCCGTAGTCGTAGACGGCGAGGCCTTGCTCCGCGAACTGAATGTCACTCGGATATGGAAGCGCTGGGAGCGACGACAGGCCGTCGGATCGCCACAAGGCACGTAGACGCAGCGGGCCCGCTCGACGCGGTGCCGACCACAGCGCAGGTTGACCAGTAACCTCTGAGCAAGTCCCTGCCGTCGTACAGGGCGCGTCACGCGAGCTCGACTCGACCACGGATGGCGACAGAAGGCACACTACTGAAGCACACAGAGCGGCTGCCGGAAGAGTCGTGGTGCGAGTCATGTATCTATGGCGCAGGTCGAGGTGACAGATGCTCTACAGTTCCAAGTGAGTACCATTGCCGAAACTCAAGAAGTACGGGCGTTCTTCGCGCTCCCCGTAGCCAAAGCGTCCAGACGACCGCGTTGCGACGCCAACCCTGCAGTTGGCGGACCTCGGCGTCGATCTCGCGCGAACGAGACCCGCCCAGCAGCACTTGGACGGCGTTGGGCGGGATCTCACCTCTGGCGCGCGCTCTCCTTCTTGCCTCACGCACGCCTGAACCGCAGTCGTCTTCTTGACCGATGACGTACCAGTGCGTGCCGGCGACTGCCGCTGGCAGTCGCTTGTCGACAAGTAGTGCCGTTGCCCCGTGGCCGAATGCGCCGAGAAGCGCGGCGACTCCAACCATGGAGGCTTTGGCAACTCGAATCAATACCACGTGGCGGCGGTGATCCATGCTGTAACTGCCGAGTACGACGCCCGTTGCGCTAACTATTCTTCGGTAAGATTCCCGGCGAGATCGATCGGCGTCGGCGTGCAGACGCCGTTAGCGCACACATCGAACCAGATTCTCTTGCAGTGTCCCTGCAGCCCTATGCATCCGCCGTCGGCAAGCGCCGGGGCCGGTGCGAAGATCGCCGTCAGCGACGCGACGGAGGAAATGGTGAGAAAGACACGAGTGGACTTGGACATGGGTGCCATCCGAAGCGAAGGTATGGTCCGAAGTGGACTTGCTGTCAGCAGGCAGCAGTCCGCGGACGCGTACTCTAGGCCTTCGCCGTGGCGGTCACCAAACGCCGCGATGCGACATCGCGCATGAAGATCGCGACGGCGATCTGCAGAACGTCGGGGCTGAACATGGGGCTCCCCCGCCTCTGGCGTGACCCCAGTTGCTGATCCAGCACTGCTGTCAGCCGTTGGTTGATTGCCAATGTACTGCTTCTCGCTGGTCCGCCCATTGATCCAACGCTTCGCTGCGGAACGCGGCGCCGATGTCGCAGACGATGCTCGGCGCGTAGCCGCGCGACCGCGACCGCGCCACGCGATCCAACGCGGCGATCACGCATTCCGCGGGCAGCGAGCGGTCGCCTGCGATCAGGAGACACTCCCGCGTGGCATCGTCCACGACCGTCAGAGTGCGACAGCGCCGACCATCGGCCAGGGCATCGCTGACGACGTCCATGCGCCCCCGCTGGTTCGCGCCGGTGATGGCCGGTTTGGGCACGCGCTCGAGCGCCCCCCGCTTGCGGACGCGCTGCCGGACGTGGAGCCCCGCCTCGCGAGACACGCGTTGCACCCGCTGGCGATTGACTCGCAGGCCGACGCGTCGCAGCCACCGGTCCAAGCGCCGGTACACGCGTCGGGAGCCCCACCGCGGCCGCAGGATCGCCACCGTCCGCAGACGCTCGGCCAAGGCCTGATCGTCCTTGCGCGACGGATCGCGCTGGCCCTTACAATGCGAGCGCAGCGAGCTTCCGAAAACGCCCGTCTGCAGCAAGCATCGTTAGGTCGGCGCCACACGGATGGTGCGTCGAAACAGCCCGTCGCGCAACACCACGGTGATGGTCCGCACCCCAATCGAACGTATGCTCGGCGCTCCTCGGTCCCGGAGCGTGCATGCCCGATGCGGCCTCGGCGGCGCGTGGCGTCTACAAGCCCCGGCGCCCGCAGGCATCGCCGCTCTTTCGGTTGGTGTCGGACCATCTGCATCGCCTGCAGACGGTCTACGACGAGCGCTTCGCGCGCAAGTACGGCCCATGGCGCCCCGTGGTCGCACAGGTCGCCGACAAGTTCCTCGCCTGCGGCGTGCTCGACCACGGGTTCGCGCGCATCCGCTGCGATGCGTGCACGCACGGGTATCTACTCGCGTTCTCGTGCAAGTGCCGCTACGTCTGCCCGAGTTGCCACGCCAAGCGGCTGGCCATCTGGACGCAGTGGCTGGACACCACGCTGCTCGCGCCGGTACCGCACCGGCAGGTGGTGCTCACCATCCCCAAGCGGCTCCGCGCCTACTGCCTGTACCGTCGTCGCCTGCTCGGCGAGATCGCCCGCGTCGCCGCCCGCACCGTCACGGCCGCCATCCGTACGCTGACGGGCGAGCGCGACCTCGCCGTCGGCATCGTGGCCTGCTTGCAGACGAATGGCTCGCGGGCCATTACAAAAGTGATCGCTCCGACAAGTCGGACGGCCCGACGGCGGGCACCGAGACGGTGGACCCGATGGAAGTTCCTCGTCCGGGTGCTCGTGCACATTCCGGACAAGGGGCAGGTCACGACACGGTACTACGGCTGGTATGCCAACCGTCCGCGCGGGATGCGACGTCAGGCTGAGCCCGCAGCAGCCGATACGCCACCCCTGATCGTCCCCGCCACACGACTCGCGCCGACCGAAGCCACTCGCCGATGGGCGGCCCTTCTGCCGCAGATGTTCGAGGTCGACCCGCTCGCCTGTCCCACCTGCCACGGCGCGATGCGCATCGTCGCCTGCATCACGCAGACGTCGGTGATCGACCAGATCCTCACCCACCTCCGCACTCGCGCGGCACACGCCACCCACGCGGGCGCGCGGAGCCCGCCATCGACGCGGGCCCCCGTGAGTCGGAGCACCGCACGCGCCCCACGCCCGCCCGCCGACGCCCCGACTCCCCCCTGAGGACGCGCCCCCCCACGCCCCACGACCACGCGGGGACGTTCGGCGTGCGCGGCGATCTCACCGCAGCGACCGCGCGGTCCCCACCGGCTCCCGCCGGCCCCGGGTCACCCATCCGGACCGCAGGCCGAACGGCCCGCGAGGCGCACCGGCGCGGTGGCGGTCGCGCCGACGCCCGCTCCCCGCTGCTCGCGAGGCAGCGGACCAGGGCCTATTTGAGTTTCCTATCGAGAGCCGGCCCTGTCGCCGGGCGAGGTGTGGCGCTGGTTACGGGGCGCCGCCCGGCCCGAGCAACATGTATCGCGAGTCAACGAACGCTATCCGAAAGAGCGCCCGATGCCGTTGAGTACAAGCAGGCCGCTGGCGGCATTGGTCGACGTGCTGCAAGATGGGCAGTTGGCCGAGGCGATTCTCGATCGCATTCCGGAGCTTCGCGCGCGCTTCGACATGCGCGGTCGCTCGTACGCATTCGACGTCTCACCGAGGACGACATAGCCACCCAGTGTGCGAAGTTTGCCCTGCCGCTCTCAGCATGCGACAGAACTCAGAGAAAGCTCCCGACAAGGTTGAGAGAACGGACTGACGCATCGACCGTACGGAGCTTTTGGCGCGGTTCGTCGCTGCGCCTGAGCGACTCGGCGGCGCGTCGCAGCGGTCAGACGGCCCTTCGGTTCACGGGGACGACGCGAGCCGGCGAGCGCGTCCTCTCCTGTGTAGCGTTCGCCGGCCATGCCAAGAAGTGGTCAACTCTCAGGGGAGAGGATGAGGATGAAGAAGAATATTCGGCTGTTGTGTTGCACCGCAGCATTGGCCTTCGGCCAAGCGGCATGTGAAGGGCCACCATTGTCGCCGACGGAGCAGAGCAATCGCGCGTCTCCCGGTCAAACCCGCACGTTGAATGGTTCGTCCGTCGTGCGTGTAGACCGGCCGGGTTTTGCGGAGGCCGAGCGTATAGTCCTGCATGGGACACGACTGCCGAGTGGCTGCGATTACTCCTTCGAGCACTCCTTGCAGTCGGGCAAGGTGACGGGCGGCATCGTCGAATACGATACGGCGACGTGCGACTTTGTAGTCGCAGTAGGTGAACTGGGCGCGCCGCCGACTCGTGTCGCTCCGCTCTACTCGGCATTCGCCGCAGAGAGCATCATCGTGCCAGGCGCTCGGTGGCCTACAGAGGAAGAGAAGGCAAAGTTCCCGCGTAGTGCAGTCGGTGTGTCCAGAGGTGAGTTTCGCGTCGTCTCGCCCTTTGAACGAGCTGCAATGGCCATAAGGCCCGCCTTCCCGTTCACGACGCCGGCGTCCGCGATGCCTAACAATTGCCCGACCGAATTAGACGGATACAAGTACGCCTACAACAACACCTACTTCTATGATCCGATCATGCTGAGGGTGAATGAAGATTCGGTGAACGGCGAATGGGCGTATATACAGCGGGTCTGCGTTCAGACAGCCATTCGGCAGTTCTGGGTCAAGTGGTTTGTCCCGACCGGCTGGAGTCACACGTTCTCCGCGTGGACCTCGACGTTCTCGATTCCGTATCCCTATCACTGGGTGAAGTTCGAGAACACCGCCACGTTCACCAACTGGCTCTTTTGCAATCCGGTGGCCGCAACCTATTCGGAGTATCCATTGGTGCGAATCATCGGTCACGATGACGGCCACGCCAGTTTCTACGACGACGCGTACTCAGTTGGCGATTGCGCGTTCTTATTGGGGAAGTACTGGGATCACTACGTGACGCTGGGCTAAGCACGCCTTGGCATTGTCCTGCCTCAGTTGAAATGTGACTCCCAACCGCTCACTCTATGCAGTGAGCTCGGAGGAGTCCATGAGTCGACCGAATGGCAAGAAGAAAGCTCGGCGACAGTTCACGCCGGATGAGAAGGCCAC
>JADZAN010000036.1 GCA_020852815.1 Gemmatimonadaceae bacterium
GTTTCAGGATCTCTTTCACTCCCCGCCCAGGGGTGCTTTTCACCTGTCCCTCACGGTACTCGTCCACTATCGGTCACACAGGAGTCTTTAGCCTTGGAGGGTGGTCCCCCCAGCTTCACGCCCGATTTCGCGAGTCGGGCGTTACTCAGGAACTCCACTGGGCCAGCGCTCTTCCACTACCGGGCTGTCACCGTCTCTGGCGCCCCGTTCCAGGGGACTTCGCGTCGTTAACTGGCTCCGTCCGTGGGTCCTACAACCCCGGTCCCGCAAGGAGACCGGTTTAGGCTCTGCCCCTTTCGCTCGCCGCTACTCCGGGCATCTCGTTTGATTTCTCTTCCTCCCGGTACTGAGATGTTTCAGTTCCCAGGGTTCGCTTCCCGGTCGCCCAGGATGACGGACGTCACCGCCCGCCGGGTTGCCCCATTCGGCCATCTCGGGATCACCGCGTGTGTGCCACTCCCCCGAGCTTATCGCAGCTTACCACGGCCTTCCTCGCCTCTGTGTGCCCAGGCATCCCCCACATGCTTTCGCTCGCTTGACCCATTCTCCGTCAAGCAGAGCACGCGCGATCTACTACTTCAGATCTTGCTTGTGATCAAGCAATCTCGCCGCCAACAACCCGCTCGCGCAGGTCATCAGCGGTAAGGATTCACTTCCCACGATCTTCCCTACCTTCACTTTTCAATCAGCATCCGCCGGCAGTCGCCGCGCGGCATTCATGACAACTCCAACCTCTGCACCACCGCCGGACCGCTCACGCGATGTCCAGTGCCGGTAGCGAAAGGGCGCGAATTGTACATAGACCGCGGACGCATATCAACCCCTGCGCCCCTCGCCCACCACGGGAATTCCCCCCTTCCATTCGCGCCGCACACGACAGCGCGCCAATCGACGACGAGCCCGCCTCGCGAACGCTCGCCCGGCGTTCGCTACCTTATCGCAACATGTCCCCCGACCACCGCCGCGCAGCCCACGGCCGCGCCACGCAGCCGCCGCGCGCCGCCGGCTCCGCCGGCTCCGCCAAGGACTTCTCCATGAGTCCCGCCGCGGACCTGGCCCTCGCCGTGGTCTCCAACCGCGGCGCCACGCGCTGGAGCCAAGGGCACCCCTGGATCTTCAGGAGCGACGTCGTCCGATTCCCGCCCTCCGCCGCGGGCGCGGTGCGCGTCGAGGATGGCCGCGGCCGAGCCATCGGTACGGCGCTGTGGTCGCCGAACTCCGAGATCTCGCTCCGCATGGTCGACCGGCGCCCCCTCCCCGCGTTGACGCGCGAGTGGTGGGAAGAACGCCTGCAACTGGCGATCGCACGGCGCGGCGAGATCCTGACCCGCAGTTCCGCGTGTCGACTGGTCCACGGCGAGGGCGACGGACTCCCCTCGCTTACCTGCGACCGATACGACCGCTGGTTGGTGGTCCAACTGATGAGTGCCGGGCTGGAGGCGCACCGCCAACACATCGTCGACGCGCTGCGCTCGCTCACGGGATGCGAGGGGATCCTCGCGCGACATGACGGCGCCGTCCGCGAGCGAGAGGGACTGCCGCGCGAGACGTCGCTCCTGCTCGGCGACGTGCCGCAGGAGATCGAGGTCCACGAGCATGGCGTGAAGTACCTCGCGGCCCCGTGGACGGGACAGAAGACCGGCGCCTTCCTCGACCAGCGCGAGAACCGGCACCGCATCGGCGCGCTGGCCCGCGGACGCGCGCTCGACTGCTTCGCGTATCACGGCTCCTTCGCGTTGCATCTGGCGGCGAGGGCCGACGAGGTCGTGGCGCTCGACGTCTCGGCCGCGGCGCTCGAACGGGCGCGCGAGAACGCCCGGCTCAACGGACGATCCAACATCTCCTTCGTCGAGGCCGACGCCTTCGACGAGCTGCGCGCACGCGAACGCGCCGGCGAGCGCTTCGACACGATCGTCGTCGACCCGCCAGCCTTCGCCAAGAACCGCCCGTCGCTCGCGGCCGCACTGCGCGGATATCACGAGATCAACCTCCGCGCGCTCCGGCTCCTGGCGCCCGGCGGCGTGATGTTCTCCGCCAGCTGCAGCTATCATCTCACGAAATCGCACTTCCTCGAGATGCTGCAGGGCGCCGCCGCCGACAGCGCCCGCCGCGTCACGCTGCGCGAACTCTGCGTGCAGCCCGCCGACCATCCCGAGGTGATCACGATCCCCGAGACGGGCTACCTCAAGGGAGCGATCCTCGAGGCGCACGACACCTGAGGCGTGAGCGCCGATGGCGCTGGGACGTTCCATGTGGCATCGTCGTGAGGCCGACCAATTCCGTCATTCGGCAACACCGCCTCCTCCCCCCGCATCCATGTCGCTCCGCTCACTCCCAACCCTCGCGCGCCTGGCGAACGTCGTCGCGGTCGCGATCGTGCTGCTCGCCTCGCCGACCGACGCCCAGCGCACACAGAAGCCACCGCTGCACGGCCGGCACTGGATGGCGGTCACCGGCAAGCCACTCGCCGCGACGGCCGGCGCGATGACCTTCCAGAAAGGCGGAAATGCCGTCGACGCGGCGTGCGCCATGCTCGCCGCCGTCACGACGATGTGGGATGTGCTGAGTTGGGGAGGAGAGACGCAGGCGCTGATCTATCACCCCAAACTGAAGAAAGTGATCGGGATCAACGCCCTGGGCGTGGCACCAAGCGGGGCGACGGCGGAGTTCTATCGATCGCGTGGCATGAACACGCCGCCGGAGTTCGGGCCGCTGGCCGCCGTCACTCCGGGCACGCCAGGTGGCTTGATGACGATGCTTGCCGAGTACGGCACCCTGTCGCTGGCCGACGTCCTGTCGCCGGCGATCCAGATGGCGGATGGGTATCCCATCGAGGCGCAGGGCGCGAACTCGATCGAGTCCAACAAGGGACGTCTCAAGCAGTGGAAGTACTCACGCGACGTGATGCTTCCGCACCTCGGCGACGCGCGCGAGGCGCCGGCGGCCGGCGAGATCTTCGTCCAGAAGGATCTTGCCGCCACGTTGCGGAAGCTCGTCGAGGCGGAGCGCAACGCGCTGCGGGGCGGCAAGTCGCGCAAGGAGGCGATCTATGCCGCCTATGATCGCTTCTACAAGGGCGACATCGCCGATGAGATCGTGCGCGGCGTTCGCGAGGAAGGGGGGCTGTTCACGCGCGAGGACCTGGCAAACTGGAAAGTGAAGATCGAGGAACCGCTCTCGACGACGTATCGCGGGGTCGAGGTCTACAAGCTGCAACAGTGGACGCAGGGGCCGGCGTTGCTGCAGGCGCTGAACATCCTCGAGAACGCCGACCTCAAGTCGATGGGCTTCAACTCGTCGCGCTACATCCATACGGTGTACCAGGCCATGTCGATGGCCTTCGCCGACCGCGACTTCTACTACGGCGACCCCGCGTTCGAGCCGGCAGAGCCGATGCAGGGGCTCCTGTCCAAGGCGTACGCCCGTTCTCGTTATGCGCAGCTCAAGGCGGACCGCAACGACGCCACGATCCGGCCGGGCGACCCGTACCCGTTCCAGGGGGCGACGAATCCGTTTCGCGCCCTGCTCGACGCGTGGAGCGTGACCGGGGCACCCGCCGAGCTCCCCAAAAGCGGGCAGCAGGACCGCGTGAGCGGCGACGGTGAACCGCCCATGTCGCCCGACGATGCGTTCTACGCCGGCACGACGTCGATCCAGGCGGCCGATTCGGCGGGGTGGGTGATCTCGGTGACGCCGAGCGGCGGATGGATACCGGCGGTGATCGCGGGGCGCACCGGCGTCGGGTTGAGCCAACGCGCGCAGAGCTTCGTGACGCATCCGGGCGACGGGCCGTTCAACGTGATTGCCCCGGGCAAGCGCCCGCGCGTGACGCTCACGCCCTCGCTCGCACTCCGGGATGGCGCACCCTACCTGGCGTTCAGCGTGCAGGGGGGCGATTCGCAGGACCAGAACCTCCTGCAGTTCCTGCTCAACACGGTGGAGTTCGGGATGACGCCTCAGGAAGCGGCCGAGGCACCGAACATCAACTCGTTCCAGATGCGCTCGTCGTTCGGCGCGCATGAGTCGCGTCCCGGGCGATTGCTGCTGGCGGAGTCGGTGCCCGACTGGACACGCCGCGAGCTGCAGCGCATGGGCTACACGCTCGAGGTGGAGCGGTTGACGTCGGGCCCCATCACCGCGATCTGGCTCGACCGGCGGCACGGAACGCTGTGGGGTGCCGCGTCGAACCACGGCGAGGACTACGGCATCGCGTGGTGACGCGGTGGGCGGCGGGACACGCAACACCGCCCCCGCCGCTCACCGTTGGCACTGGCGGCAATAGTAGGTGCTGCGCCCGCCCTGCACGAGGCGGGTGATCGGCGAGCGGCAGCGGCGGCAGCCCTTGCCGTCGCGCTGGTACACGTTGAAGCGCACGGCGTCACTCACGGCGAGGGCGCCGTAGTAGCGCTCCGGACGTTCGAGCGCCTTCTGCATCGCGCGCTTGACTCCCGCGGCCAGCGCCCGGTACTGCAGCTGGCGGAGCCGATTCGCGGCGCGCCGGGGATCGATGCGCGCGTACCACAGCGACTCGGACGCGTAGATGTTGCCGATGCCCGCGACGAGGCGTTGATCGAGGAGCGCGGGCTTGATGGGGCCGCGCCGGAGTGCCAGCCGATGCGCCAGCCACTCGGCGTTGAACGCAGGGTCGGTGGCCTCGGGACCGAGATCCGGGCAGGGATCCACGCCCGGGGAGACGACGGCGACGGTGGCCAGCGCGCGCGCATCATCGAGCGCGAGTCGCGTTCCGTCCTCGAAGTCGAGCACGACGCGCGTGGTGCGTGACGCGCTGTCGTCGACCGTGGCCACGCGCCAGTCGCCCGTCATGCGGAAGTGCACATGCAGCGTGCGCCCGCTGGCCAGCCGGAGGAGCTGGTGCTTGCCACGCCGGTCGATGGCGACGACGGTGTCGCCCGTCAGTGCATTCGCGATCTCGTCAGGCAGCGATCGACGCTGCGACGCGTGCAACGCCCGCACCGCGCGGAGGCGCTTGCCCTGGCAGGCATCGCGCGCCACGCGAACCGCGTGCTCGACCTCCGGAAGCTCGGGCACGTGCTCGGCGCTCGTCAGGCAGGGGCAGCGGCCTTCTTGCGCCAGTAGCGCGCCAAGCCGAACCACGACGAGCGTATCGTCTCGCGGTCGACGTGGCGCGCCTGTTCGGGGGTGAGGGCACTCGTCAGGCGCGCCAGTTCGGCGTCGGCGAAGGCGTCGGCGCGGGCATCGTCGTCGCTCCCGGTGCCGAGGGAGGCACGGACGGCCAGGCTCCAGGAGATGATGCGATCCCAGAGGGCGTCGAGGTGGGCCACGACATGGCGCACCGGCCCAAAGTGCGTAAGCAGGAGGGCTTCCGGCCCCCACGCGGCGATGAGGTCGAGCGAGGGCTTCCAGGTCTCGAGGTCGATGTCGGGCGGCGGCGCGGCGGGGAGCGCGGGAGTTCCATGCTGCGAGGCTTCGCCGGCCACGTCGCCCACGAAGGCGACGCCGGACTGCTCGTCGAGGTACGAGAGGTGATGCCAGGCGTGCCCCGGTGTGTAGGCCACCCGCAGCCTTCGTCCGCCGATGGAGAGGCGTTCGTCGCCGGCCAGGACAATGAGCTGTTCAGGTGCAACGGGTTCGAACGCCCCCCACAGGCGTTCCATCTCCCCCTGGTAGATGCGCCGGGCGCTGTCGAGGAGGCGGGACGGGTCCGTCAGGTGCGGCGCGCCACGCGCATGCACGTGTACGCGCAGGTCGGGGAGTTCGCGCGCCAGGGTACCGGTGATCCCGGCATGGTCGAGGTGGATGTGCGTGAGGAGGACGTGGCGCAGGTCGCTGGTGCGCGCGCCGACGTCGCGAATGGCTTGCTCGAGCGCCTCACGGCACGAGGACGGTCCCGGATCGACGACGACGAGGCCGTCGGGCGATTCCATGAGGTACACGGCGATGGCTTCCGCACGCCCGAGGTGGAGGAGGTCACCGCAGGTGATGCCGTCGGTTACAGGTCGCAGGGAGGTCATGGGGGGCGGGAAGTCTCGTGAGGGCGACTCGTGGGAGCGACTCGTGAGGGCGACTCGTCAGGCACGTGCGGCGCGCGTCACGGGTGAGCGACCGGCGCTCGTCAGGCACGCAGGCGGCACTCGTAAGGCGCGATCGAGGGAGCGATGAGGCATGCGAGGCTCGTCAGGCAGCAACAAATCTAACGAGTGAATGGCGAAAGCACTTGCGCGCCTTACGAGAGTCCGTAGGTTTGGTCCGAGCCTAACAGGCGTGAATGCATCGTGTCTCATCAACCGCAACGATCGCTCAAGCACGAGTACGAGTGCTTCGTCGAGCAGGAAATCGAGAACTACAAGGACTCGATTCCCCGCTCGACCATCCTGCGCATCGGCGACGAGGCGGTGGCGAACCTTCGGGCGTCGGAGCAGGTGGCCTTCGATGAGATCCTCATCTGGGCCGAGGTCGACCGGATCATCCGCAACCGGCTCAGGATTCCCTCGTATGCCGGCTGGCGTCGCCGTCGCCTGAAGCTCATCGCCGAGTACCGGCGCCCGGAGCGATGGGGGCTCAGCGCCGACGCCCCCATCGTGCGGGAAATCCCATCGGACGCCGAGGCCCATGTGCTGGTCGTCGGCGCCCGCGAGGAAGGTACCGCACTGTACCTCGCGGCCAACGGCTGCCAGGTCACCGCGGTGGAGGACGACCCCGAGGTCGTGGAGAAGGTCATTGCGGCTGCCGGCGTGGTGGGGCTCACCTCGCGCGTAAACGGATGCGTCACCGGGCTCGGCGAGTGGTATCCCGAGGCGCCGCTCCACGCCGTGGTCTGCTCCCCGGCCGCCTTCGACCGCCTCACGGTGAGCGAGCGCGAGCGCGTGATCGAGATCCTCAAGAGCGCCACGCTCGACGGTGGCGTTCACCTCGTGCAAACGCTGGCCGCGGGACACACCGCCGTCGAGGTGGACGAGTTGCGCGCGCGCTATCGCGGCTGGGAGGTCTCCATCGTACGCGATGAGAGTTCGTCGCGGACCTTCCTCGCGCGGAAGAACGTCGCCTGAAACGAGCGTCCCAGCGCCTGAACGACCTGACTCAATAGAAGAGTTTGGCGACACGCGACGATACGGGCGTGTCAGAAGAAGACGTGTCATTTGGCTACATTCGTCGCCGCCCCCCGGGCGGCGATTTCTCTATAACACCTTTTATATCAATGACTTGCGCCGAGCGCTCCTGATGGCGGGAGGTGGCATGCGGAGTGCTTTGCGGTAAGATGTGAGGCGACTCCATGGCCTCGCAGACCGGCCGCATTCGGCGAACCGTTCTCGCCGGCTGCGGCCGATCGCACGAGAGAACGCATCTACTATATGAAGGGGAGAAGTGGGATGACGGAGAAGGGCCAAGGCGTCGTACTCGAGGAACCGATCGGCATCGTGATCTCGCGCGGGAGCCGCGCGGAGCCGCCGCCGCGGGTGTGGGCATACGTCTGGGGCGAGGTCCCCGAAAACGAGCCAGCGGCGACGGAACCGAAGGCCGCGTAGGGCGACCAGTCAGGGCGGGGCGATTCGGCAACGGAGCCCCGCAGCCCGATCGATCGAGACGACACAGAGCAGGGAAACAAGAAAGCCGGCGCAACGATCGCGCCGGCTTTCTTGTTGTTTCGAGACTTCGAAGAACTACCGCTTCTTGGTCTTCTTGGCGGCCTTCTTCGCGGTCTTCTTCGCGGCCTTCTTGGCAGTCTTCTTCTTCGCAGCCATGAGAGTATCTCCTGGTCTGGTGTGGATCACCGGTCCGATCCCCCGGTGGATCGGTCGGCAGCAACCGGCGCATTCGCATCCGGCTGGTCCTTCGCGCCTAACAGCAGCGCTATGTCGAAAACACCAACGGTAGAATTCGTGATGTCGTGCAACCTTCGAATGGACGACTTGACAAGACGACTGGTTTCAAGTCGCGCGCAATCTATATCACATCACCCGCACTCGTAAAGCAGAGGGCGAGCTTTTCAACATGGCGTACATCAAACGCGCGCTGCGAGATGGTGCGACTGCGACTCTCTGAGGGCCGCGCGTCATCGTGCAAGGAAAGACGCACGTGCAACGCGCGCGCGCAGGACCGCGAGAGATGTGGAGGGTTTCGTCGCATCGCGATGGTCGCTCGACGAGAGTTCATCGGCTCTTTGCGGGGATGCGTGGCGCTCACCGAGGGAGTGGCGAGACTCGAAGGGGAGGCGAACCGCCCCCGGGCGAGTGCAGTGGTCAACAGCGTGACCCGACTCGGCGAGGTTTCCTGGAGCGTTGCGTTGTGGAGGCACTCGATTCGTGATGGTACCACGCCTTCTCCTCGCGCACACGCGATAGGTGCTGGACGCGAATATATGAATGCCCTTCGTGTTGCGCAATATCGAGACCACAGGTCATTCGTTTCGCGAGACGCGCCGAGCCACCGCGTGCCTAACGAGTACGCACCCTCGCCCCCCCCCGGCGCCGGCCTCGCGCCGCAGGAGAAACGGCACGCGTCGCGGGGCATGAGGCGCCGCGGCTGGATGCCCTCGACGCCGACGGTCACAAGGGCGCAGTGTGCTAGACGCGCGTGCGTCGCGCGTCGTACATGCGGAACGATCGCGGCGCGCGCCGCCCCCGTTCGACATCCGGCACGCGCCCCCCTTCAACCCTGGTGTCCCCGATGCGCGCAGTCCCTCCCCTGCGATCGACTCTCGCCACGCTGGCGCTCTGCGCGGGCAACGCGGCGTGCGGCACGATCCTCGACCTCTCACCGGCGTCGTCGCAGAGCATCCTCGGGACCGAGGCAATGCGGCTGCAGCTGACGACAACGACAGTGACCGAGGGCGACCTGCTTCCCCTGAAAGTCACGCTCACCAACACGAGCGACGCGACCATCACCTACCAGGGCAACACCTGCCCATTCGACGTCTTCGAGGTCCAGGATGCGGCCGGCGAGCGGATCGACCCGAGGGTCGAACTCATCCTCTGTGCCGCCTACGTCCAGACGGTACGGCTCGCGCCGGGCGCATCGACGACGTGGTCGCGGGAGTGGCGCGCCGCGCGCTACGCCCCGTCTCGCGTGAACCGCCCAGCGGGAACGCAGACCGTGCGCCTTCGTGCGCGCTACTGGATCGGGAAGCAGCTGATGGCGAGCGACTGGCAGAGTGTCACGGTGAAGCAAGCGCCATGAGTCGCGGACGCCCAGGCGAGCTGGCAGTGCCCGGCGCAGCGGTGCATTCTTCCCCGCATGGACCTCGGACTCAAACACAAGGTTGCCCTGGTCACCGGGGCATCGAGCGGACTCGGCCTCGCCATCGCGAATGAGCTGAGCCAGGAAGGGGCGAGCGTGGTGATGGTCGCTCGCCGCAAGGACGAACTCGACAAGCAGGCCGCGGCGATCGCCGGGCGCACGTACGGGAAGATCCACACGATCGGCGCCGACGTGAGCGACGCGACCGCGCCGGCGCGCATCGTCGCCGAGGTGACGGAAACCATCGGCCCGGTCGAGATCCTCGTGGCGAATGCCGGCGGCCCACCGTCGACGCTGTTCGAATCGACGAGCGAGGAGCACTACCAGGCTGCGCTCAACACCAACCTCATGGCGTCGATCCGTCTGGCGCACGCGGTGGTGCCGGGAATGCGCCAGCGAAAGTGGGGGCGCGTCCTCTTCCTCACCTCGATGGCAGCCAAGATGCCGATCCAGGGATTGCTGCTGTCGAACACCGCCCGCGCCGGCTTGTTAGGCTTCGCCAAGACGCTGGCCAACGAGGTGGCGAAGGACGGCGTGCTGGTGAACACCGTGATGCCGGGACATTTCGACACCGCGCGCGCCATCGAGCTGGCGCAGATGCGCGCAGCGCGCGAGCAGCGCCCGATCGAGGAGGTGCTGGCGGCGCGACAGGGGGGGATCCCGATGGGGCGCTCCGGCGACCCGAGGGAATTCGCCGCGGTTGTCGCCTTCCTGGCCAGCGAGCGCGCCTCGTTCGTGACGGGGACGGCGATCCAGGTGGACGGGGGGCAGATCTCTTCGCTCGTCTGAGAAGTCGGGAGGACGAGAAGCCTGCCCCAGCGAAGGCTGGGGACGAGAAGACGAGGAACTACCGCTTGCTGGGGCTGGTGATGGCGAGTTCATTTTCCATCGGGCGCGCCGGCCTCCCGCCCCGAGCGACGATCTTCTCTCGTCCTCTCGTCCTCTCGTCTTCTCGTCTTCTGCTCCTGTGAAAGCTCTCGTTAAAGCCGCGTCCGGCCCCGGGTTCACGCTCAAGGACGTCCCTGTCCCGACCATTCGCGACGACGAAGTACTCATCGAGGTTCGGCGCGCCGGCGTGTGCGGGACCGACGTACACATCTACGAATGGGATGATTGGGCGAGCAATCGCTGCAAGCCGCCATTCACCGTCGGGCACGAGTTCGCCGGCGACGTGGTGCAAGTGGGCTCGCTGGTGCGCGACGTTGCCGTGGGCGATCGGGTCACGGCCGAGGGACACATCGTCTGCGGGCGCTGCCACCTGTGTCGCACGGGCAACTCGCACGTCTGCCCCAACACGAAGATCATCGGGGTCGATCGCGACGGCTGCTTCGCCGAGTTCATCGCGATGCCGGCGACGAACGTGTGGCACCTCGATGCGAGCATCCCCTACGAGATTGGCGGGATCCACGACCCGATGGGGAACGCCTTCCACACGGCGCTGCATGGAACCGAGATCCCCGGCGCGACGGTGCTCGTCACCGGATGCGGACCAATCGGAATCTTCGCCGTGGGGATCTGTGCGGCGGCGGGGGCGTCGCGCGTGATTGCGAGCGACGTGAATCCTCGCCGGCTCGAGCTGGCGCGGTCGATGGGAGCACACGATGCGGTGCACCCGTCGGAGGTGGAGGGAGCGGTGAAGCGCGCGACCGATGGACTGGGCGTCGACGTCGTCCTCGAGATGAGCGGCGTCCCTGCGGCGATCCACCAGGCGTTCAAGGAAGTGCGCGTCGGCGGGCGCGTGCAGATGCTCGGCATTCCCGCGCGGCCCATGGAGGTGAACTTCGCCACGGAGATCATCTTCAAGGGGATTACCGTGTATGGCGTGATCGGGCGCCGCATGTACGACACCTGGATCCAGATGTCGCAGTTCCTGCGTTCGGGGAAGTTCGATCCCACGCCGGTCATCACGCACCGCTTCCCGCTCGAGGGCTACGACGAGGCGATTCACGCCATCAAGGCCGGCGACGCGGGGAAGGTTGTCTTTGAGGTCGGCTAGGGACGACAGAAGACGAGAAGACGAGAGGACGAGAAGACGAGAATGGGTAACGCGAAATTCACGGGCGACCTTGAGGCGCGCCTCGAGCAGCTCAAGGTCGACAAGGTCTACAAGCGCCTCAACTACCTCGACTCGCCGCAGTCGGCGTGGGTGGAGATGGAGGGGCGGGGGAAGATCCTCATCCTCTCCTCCAACAACTACCTCGGGCTGTGCGACGAGCCGAGCGTGGTGCAGGCGGGGATTGACGGTTTGAAGAAGTACGGCGCGGGGACGGGGAGCGTGCGCTTCATCTGCGGGACGTTCACGGTGCATCGTGAGCTGGAGCAGGCGTTGGCGCGCTTTGTCGGGACGGAAGCGTCGATGTCGTACGTCTCGGCCTGGAACGCCAACGAAGGGCTGACGGCGACCGTGGTGGAGGAAGGGGACTTCGTCATCTCGGACGAGCTGAACCACGCCTCGATCATCGACTCGATTCGCCTGGCCAAGGCCATCACCAAGTGCACGACGGCGGTCTACAAGCACTCGAACATGGACGACCTGGTCGCCAAGCTCGAGGCGAACAAAGGCGCCAAGCGGCGGCTCATCTGGACCGACGGCGTCTTCTCGATGGAGGGGAGCATCGCCAGGCTCCCCGAGATACTGCAGGTGGCGCGCGACCACGACGCCATCGTCATCATGGACGACTCGCATGCCACCGGGGTGCTGGGGACGTGCGGGCGCGGGACGGCGGAGCACTTCGGCGTGCTGGGCGAGGTGGACGTGATCACGTCGACGTTAGGCAAGGCGGTGGGGGGCGCGGCGGGGGGCTTCGTGGCCGGCTCCGCGGCGCTGTGCGACATCCTGACACAGCGCTCGCGCCCGCAGCTCTTCTCCAACGCTCTTCCCCCCACGGTTGCGGCGAGCGCGCTGCAGGCGGTGCGCGTGATCGAGTCCCAGCCCGAGCGGGTGCAACGTCTGCGCGACAACGCGCGCTACTTCCGCGAGCAGATCATCGAGGCGGGGTTCAAGCCGCTGGCCGGTGAGACTCCGATCATCCCGATCATCATCGGTGAGACCGCGGCTGCAATCCGGATGAGCGAACTGATGCTCGCCGAGGGGGTGTTCGTGACTGGGTTCGGGTTCCCCGTGGTACCGCACGGGACGGCGCGCGTGCGATGCCAGATCTCGGCGGCGCACTCGCGCGACGACATCGACTTCGCCGTGCGGGCGTTCCGGAAGGTGGGGGGGAAGCTCGGGCTGGCTTGAGAAGAACAGAAGACGAGAAGACGAGAGGACGAGAAGACGAGAGGGTGGCGACCTGGGGTCGGTTCCTTCTCGTCAGTCTGGGGGGGGCGAGCGCAGGATGCCGAGGCGTTCTGCGATGGCGGAAGGGAGCAGGAGATTGTCGGCGATGGCGGCGATCTCTTCGGCTTCCTTCCACGCATCCTCGAGGGCGGAGAGTTCGCCTTCCATGGCGGCGCGCTCGGTTTCTTCGTGGAGGGCCATCTCGAGCGCCAGGCGATCAACTGCCGATTGCCCGCCGAGCGACTCGGGGTCACGCTTGGGCGGCGATCGCCTCGTGTAGTGCGACTCGCGATTCACGCGCTTTGCGTAGTGAAGGATGAACTCATCGGCCGAGCGCGCAAGGGAGAGTTGGGCCACCGCGCTGTCGACGGACTTGCGGTTGCCTCCGGCGTAGTTGGTGTGAGCCAGGAGCCGACCGAGCGTGCGGGAGGCGGCATCGCCCTCGAGCACGGTGAACCCCTTGCGATGGTCGACGCGAAGGCGCCAGCCACTTCCGTCGTCGTTGAGCAGTAGCATGGCGTCGTCGACGTGCTTTCCGCGCACCGTCGCCGCCGATCCGTCTTCCGTCGTGACGCGAACGACACTGCGCATCTTGCCGCGCCCGAGGAGGAAGGCGTCGATCGCGTTGTGTGCGTTGGAGAGGGCCGGGAGAAGGACCCACCAGGCCAGCATGAAGTCCTGCGCGGCGAGTTGCAGCGCCCCGATCGTGGTGCCGCCGATTGCGGTGAGGATCAGCGTCCGCCGGCGTCGTCGCCGGAACACCTCACCGTAGCGCCACGCGGCGAACTCCGGGCGTTGCGGCTGGCCGATGCGTACGAGCTCGAGTCCTTCGCGCAGCCTGGCCAACCCGATGTGGTCGGTCGAGGCGCGCAGGCGCGTGTCGCGGAAGAGGCGCTCGCACGTCTCGATCGCCTCCCATCGTTCCTCGAGCGGGGTGAGGTTCCAGCGGGCGCAGCTCGGGCACACGGCCCAGAGCCGTCCGCGCGCCGGGTCGAAGGCCAGGCGCCGCCCGACCGGAAAGTGCTCCACGACCTCGTTGCTCCCCAGCGAGGTATTGCAGTACAGGCAGGTGGAGTACAAGGACGGCGAGTCTCGCTGTGGGAATGATGACACGGTATGCGATGGCCTCATCGCTGGCCAGTCCGCCAGGCGCGCCCCGCCGTGCGCCCCCCCCTCCCCCACCCCGGCACCTCCGCGGCGTGCCCTACATCACCAATGGGGGCATCGGCATGACGGGAAGCGACGTCGGCGTGACCAGCGAGGCGTCGTCCTCGTCCCTGACATGAGTTACGGGGTGCGCTCGGACGCTGCTTGCTCGCGCGCCTCGGTGTCGGTGCGGGACGCTGGCGTCCTGGCGCGACACGACCCGTTCACGCTGTCGTTCAACGCGTTGCCCGCCGGAGCTTGGCCCGGGTGACGCTGCCTATCACTCCGCGCGTTTCCCGAGGCTCTGCGTATGCGCATCGTTCGCACGTTCCGTCTGGCCCTCGCGGCCGCCGCCGTCGTTCCCATGATCGCCGGTGCGCAGGCCAGCTCGCAGTCGCCGCGCGACTTCGACAACTCGTGGTTCTGGGGGATCAAGGGCGGTTCGACCATGATCACGACCGGTGCCTCGGGCAACGAGAAGGTGAGCGCGCCGACGGTCGGCGGCGAGTGGCTCATCACGCGCAAGCGCATCGCGCTGTCGATCGGCGTGGACCAGGCGTTCTTCGACAACACGGCCGCGGTCTACGACCCGACGGCCGCCGGCTCGGCGCGCGCGGTCAGCATCGGCGACCTGCGCAGCTACAGCGCGGGGGTGTTCTTCTTCCCGCTCCACTACGGGAACCTTCGCCCCTACGCGGGGCTGGGGCTCTCGATCAACGTGATCCAGAACGCGGAGCCGCAGGGGACGTACACGAGCACCGACGCGCAGGAGGCGGTGCTGCTCGAGGTGGATAACCAGAGCAGCCGCGTGTCGGCGCGCTTCACGCTGGGGGCGCAGTACCAGCTGCAACGCGTGGCGCTCTTTGCCCAGGCGGCGACGCTCCCCACGCGCAACAACTTCCTCATCAACGGTGCGGCGAACACTTTCGTGTTCGAAGCGGGCCTTCGCTTCAACCTCCTCAGTGCGATCGAACGACTCCCCTGAATCGGGGTCGACGCAGGGCGAACGCGGGAGCCGGTCCCCTCGGGACTGGCTCCCGCGCCACGTTTGGGTGATGGAAGTTGAGCAAATTCCAATCTCCCTAACGACTCCCAGCGCCAGCACGCCTCCCGGGCAGGCGCGCGCCCGGTGCGGTTGCGTCCGGCGTCGGCGACCGGTAAGCTGGATCGTAGCGTGACCACACCCGACGCAGGAGCGGCCGAGCGCCGCAGCGAGGCCCAGCACCCTCCGGGGCGCGCGACGAGCGCCGCCGTCGAGACGGCAGGCCCCGCCCTCGCGGCGGCCGGGGGAGCCGCGGCGCAGCGACACCTGCTGCTGCGCTACCTGGTGGGCACGGCGCTGGGCGTGCTGGCCATTGCGGCGGTCAAGGTCTACGGCCCGCAGTCGCCGCAGTCGGTCTACTTCGTGGGCAACTGCGCGGTCGTGGTCGGGATCTTCGTGGCCGGTGGCTTTGGCCCGGCGGCGATCACGATCGTGTCGGCGTACGCAGCCACCTCGTACTTCCTCCTGGCGCCGCGCGAATCGCTGGCGATATCCGACCTCGCCGACGTGATGCGCTTCACGATCGGGCTCGCACTCTCACTCGGAGCCGCCGGCATCGAGGGGCGCATGCGCCGCGAACGGCAGCGCCTCGTGCAGCGCGAGCGCGAGGTGCGCGAAAGCGAGTGGCGCTACCGCGTGCTCGTCACCGAGGCGTCGGACGCCATCCTGGTTTTCGGCAGCGACGGGCGCTGCACCCTGGCGAACGCGCGCGCCTCGGAGCTCCTGGGGTGGTCGCCAGATGCAATGATCGGCGTGGCGTGCACCGAGTTGCTGCGCCCGGTCGCACCTCCCGGTGGCACCTCGGTGCCGCCGTGCCTGCTCAGGGAAGCGCGCCATTCATCGACGGGCGTGCTGGCAGAGCGCGAGCTGGTGCGCACCGACGGCTCCACCTTCGTGGGCGAACTCTCGGCGCGCGCCTTTCCCGACGGCACGTCGCAACTCATCCTGCGCGACGTCACCGCCCGTCGTCGCGCGGTCGATGCCATGGAGGCGGAGCGCGACCTGCTTGACGGCATTCTGGCCACGAGTTCGTCGGGGATCATCGCGCTCGATGCGGCGACCTCGCGCCCGGTATTCGTGAGCCAGCGGTTGGTGGAGATCATCGGCCTGCCGCGGGAGCAGCTCATGCAGGCGGCGTCGGGCGAGGTCCCGTGGGTCACGCGCGATGCGGAGGGACGAGTTATCGGGCCGGCCGAGCGCCCGCTGGCCCGCGTTCTCAGGAGCGGGCGCCCAGTGCTCGACGTCCCGCTGACGATCGAGTTGCCCGGTGGCCAAGCGCGTCGCATCAGGGTGAGTGCCGCACCGCTGCGCGACGAGGCCGGGCGAGTGTCGACGGTCGTGCAGACGGTCACCGACGAGACCGAGCGCGTGCGCACCGAGCGAGCGCTGCAGGCCAGCGAGGAGCAGCTGCGCCACATCGCGCAGGCGTTCCCGGGGGCGGTGTACCAGTTCTCGCTCTCTCCCTCCGGTGAGATGCGCTTCACCTACGTCTCGGAAGGGGTGCGCGAGCTGCTCGGCGTTGCGCCTGAAGACGCGGTGGGGGATTTCAAGAATGTCTGGGAGGCGATCGCCCCGGAGCAGCGCGACCTCGTGATCCAGTCGACGATGCAGTCGGCGTCGACCAACGAGCCGTGGCGTCTCGACATCCGCATCCGGCACCGCGACGGCAAGGTGCGCTGGGTGCGCGGGACCGGCTATCCGGAGACGGAGCGCCCGGAGGGGGTGATCCGGTGGAACGGTATCTTCCTCGACGTCACCGACTTGAAGGAGCTGGAGTCCAACCTGCTCCAGGCACAAAAGATGGAGAGCGTGGGGCGCCTGGCGGGTGGCATTGCCCACGACTTCAACAACATCCTCACGGCCATCCGCGGCAACGTGGACCTGCTGCTGGAGACGCTGGCGCATGGCGATGAGCGCGTGGAGGAGGTGACGGAGATTCGCGACGCCGCCGAGCGGGCGAGCACGCTCACGCGCCAGCTCCTCGCCTTCAGCCGCAAGCAGTTCCTGCAGCCGCGGGAGCTGGACCTCAACAGCCTGGTGCGCGACGTGGAGAAGATGCTGCGTCGCGTGATTGGCGAGGACATCGCGCTGCTGACGGTCCCGGGCGACGCCCTGGGGCTCGTACGCGCCGATCCCGGCCAGGTGCAACAGGCGCTGTTGAACCTGGTGGTGAACGCCCGCGACGCGATGCCCGAGGGCGGATTGCTCACCATCGACACGCGCAACGTGCGCCTGACGAGCACCGAGGGGGCGGCCATGGGGCTTTCACCGGGCGAGTACGTCTCGCTGGTGGTGCGCGACACAGGGACGGGGATGACCGCCGAGGTGCGCTCGCGCATCTTCGAGCCGTTCTTCACCACGAAGCCGCAGGGCAAGGGGACGGGGCTCGGGCTGGCAACCGTGTATGGGATCGTGCAGCAGAGCGGCGGCACGATCACGGTGGAGAGTGAACCGGGGCGAGGAAGCACCTTCCGCCTCTTCTTCCCGCGCGTGGCCGCGACGCGCGACGCCGTGTCGTCACCGTCGGGAGGAACGGCCATCGTCGCACCAACGGCGGGGGGCGCCGCGCAGGTGATCCTGCTGGTGGAGGACGATCCCTCCGTGCGCCACCTCGTGACGCGCGTCCTCGAACGCACGGGCTACGCGGTGCGTGCCGCGCGTGACGCGTACGAGGCGCTCACGCTGATGGACGCAACGTGCTCGGGGATCGACCTCGTGGTGTCGGACGTGGTGATGCCGGGGATGGGGGGGCGCGAACTGGCGCAGGAGCTTCGCCGCCGGCGTGCCGACGTGCGAATCCTCTTCATCTCGGGTTACCTCGACATCGATTCGTCGCGCCTCGCGCTGGACCGTCGCACGCGCCTGCTGCACAAGCCGTTCAGCACGGAGGCGCTGCTCGATGCGGTGCAGTCGATGCTGGCCGGTGAAGGTTTGGCGTGAGCGCGCGCGTTGGCTCGCGTCACCGCAGGGCGCGCCGGCGCAGCCACTCGTCGGCCTCGTGCACGGAGTAGCGCGCGAAGCTCCGCGGCGTTCGGGAGCAATGCGGCTCGGCGGCCAGCGCGTAGCGCAGCGGCCACTCGGCGGCTTTCGAGATCCCGATGCGCGGCGTGACGACGATCGACTCGTCAGGCAGCGGCGTGGCTCCCTCGCCGGTCGCGGGGCGCAGGATGCGCAGTGGGCCGCGATCGAGGCATGTGCCGTCGTGGGCGCCGCCGATGCCTAACGCCTGACACAGCTTGCCCGGGCCGTTGGCGAGCGATGATGCGTGCCCGGTGCCGCGTCGTTGCTCCATGGCGGCGAGCCCGGCGAGCGGGACCAGGGCACGGACGAGGACGGCGCTTCCATGTCCCGCCTCGCGCGTGACGGCGTTGACGCACCAGTGCATCCCGTAGATGCGATACACGTAGGCGGTGCCCGGCGGGCCGTGCAGGTGCCGGTTGCGCGCGGTTTGTCCAACGGCGGCGTGGCAGGCCGGGTCGTGCGGCCCCAGGTAGGCCTCGACCTCGACGATGCGTCCCCGCGCCGTGACGCCGTCGTGCCGGCACTCGAGAATGGCGCCAAGCAGTTGGCGCGCGACGAGCGCCGTGTCGCGGTCGTAGAAGTGTCGAGGGAGCGGCACCAACGGCGAACGCCGCACCCGGTGCATCCCGGACGCGGCGTTCGCTTGCTGCGGGGCGTTAGCCCGGACGGTCACTTCGCGGCGGCCTTCCTGGCCTTCCCGCCTCGGGCACCGCGCGCCGCCTTGGCCGCGGGCGCGCTCGCGGCCCTCGGCGCCCTGGCCTCCTTTGCCGCCTTGGCGGGGCGCTTGGCGGCTTCCTTCGCCTTGGCCTTCGGCGTACGCGCGCCGCGCCCCTTGGGCGCATCGGCCTGGGGCAAGGTCGCCGGCTCGTCGACCAGATCCGCCACCGGCGCCGGAGCGGCCGCCGGTGCCACATCCTCGACGACTCCAACGAGGAGCAGCTCCGGCGGGGGGCCCGCCGGGGTGCGCCCACGCCCGCCGCGAGCCGGCGCACCACGCGGGACCATGCCGCGCGGCGCCGGTGCAGCTGGCGGAGCCGCGGCGGCCGCCGCCGCGGCGTGCGCCGCTGCGGCGCGATTCAACTGCTCGCTCACGGGGGCGACCGCCGCCGGGAGCGAGACCTCGAAGTCGTTCCCGCGACGCCGCAGGTCGATGACTTCCTGATCGTGCGCGTCCTTGAGGATGCGCTCGAACATGCGCTCGCTCAGGCTCTCGCTGTCCCGGCCGAGGAGCTCGAACGACTTGGCGCGCACGGCACGCGCCGGCACCGCCTGGTCGCCCGAGACGAGCGCCGTCGCCGCGCGCTTCACGAGGTCGAAGGCCTCCGAACGCGTGAGGCGCTCGCCGGCACGCCCGATCTCGTCGCCGCCTGACACCTGCGGCTCGCTGCGCGCTTCGCCGCGGGTCTCGCCGCGGGCTTCGCCGCGAGCGTCACTGCGGGGCTCGGAGCGCTGGTCGCCGCGCCCGTCATGACGACGGTCGCGACGCGATTCGTGCCGCCCTTCGTGCCGTGACTCCTGCCGCGCCTCGGGGCGCGACTCCTGCCGCGCCTCGGAGGCAGTCTCCGGCGTGCTCTCGTCGGCCGATTCCACGGGAGCGGCTGGAGCGGCAGGGCCGTCACCCACGAGCGCGACTGCGCGCTCGCCGCGTTCACTGCGTTCACCACGGTCGCTGCGCTCACCACGATCGTCGCGATCGCGTCCGCGCCCGCGTCCACCGCGACGCCCGCGACGCGCGCCGCGGTCCTCACGCCCTTCGCGGGCGTCACGCGCACTCGCGCCTTCCTCATCCGGGGCGGCGCGGCGCTCGCCCTGCGATGCAGCTGCCGGCGCCGTGTCGGCGGGGCCGACTTCGAGCTGGCCGTTCTCGAGCTTGGTGATTGTGACGAGCCCCTTCTCGGAGGCATCGGAGACGAACTTGGAGAACTTCGAGTAACCGTAGTTCTTCTCGTCGAACGTTGCGTCGATGTCCTGCATGACCTGCTTGAGGCGATCGGAGCGCATCACGTCGCCGTTCTTCTTCATGCGCCCGATGGCCTCGACCACCAGCTCCCACGGGTCCCACTTGTGCACGTCCTCCTCGCTGGCCTTCACCAGGCCGGCAAGGGCGTTGTAGCTGTAGTACTCGTCGCAGTTCATGACGAGCAGGTCGCTCGACGACTCGCGAATGCCGACGCCGATGACGTACTTGCCGTACTCCTTGAGCTTGGTCACCAGCGAGGCAAAGTCGGAGTCGCCGGAGAGGAGGATGTACGTCCCGATTTCCGGGCGCGTGAAGACGAGTTCCATCGCATCGACCGCGAGGCGGATGTCGGTGGCGTTCTTCTTCGACGAGCCGTACGCCGGGGCCATGATCATGTCGATCGAGGACTCGGCGAGGGGGACGATATACTGCGGATAGCGGCGCCAGTCGGCGTAGGCGCGCTGGACGGCGACCTTTCCCTTGATGATGTCCGAGGAGAGGAGCGAGCGAAGCTCGCTGGCCAGGTCGGAGCGGATCCCCATCGTGACGTTGTCGAAGTCGATGAGCAACGCGGCGTTAGGCGCGTGCTGGATGGGGGCGCCGTACGTGGCCGCAGCTCCCTGCGGCAGCGCCTGCGGGCCCCGGTGCAACGGGGCGATCGGCGCGCGCGGAGCGGCGTGCCGTGGGGTACGAGCGATCATGTGGTGAAAACGGTGTGCGGGCGCTTGGCGCCCATGGTTTGGGTGCCGCTCCGTCGCGCGCTATGCCGCGCGTGGGGCGAATGACTCGGGCGCCGACGGCGCGACCCACTGGGCCGCAGTCCGCTCGTTACGCCAGGTCCCCCGGGTGACGGGCTGCGCGCGCACCGACTCCCCACGCGGTCGCGGAGACACCGATGTCGCACAACTTCGCCGGCACCGCCCACCGGGGATGGATCGCCTGGGATCCCCAACCCCCGTCAGGTGGCACGACCGTTGGACGCAGAAATGTAATGCGAATGCCCGCAAACGGTTAGCCACCCCCCGACGGAGTCGTTGCGCCCGCTCCCCTCCTCCTCCCCCTCCCCCTCCCGCGTGCCCCTACACGCCCAACGCCTTCACGATCACGCGCTTGGGGCGTTGGCCGTCCCACTCGCCGTAGAAGACGCGCTGCCACGGGCCCAGGTCCAGCCGCCCGGCGGTGACCGGGACAATCACCTCATGCCCAACCGTGAGCGACCGAAGGTGCGCGGCGGCGTTGTCCTCCCCGGTATCGTTGTGGCGATACGCCTCGGGGCTCCAGGGGGCGATGCGCTCCTCGAGCCAGCGCAGGATGTCGTGCCAGAGCCCGGATTCGTGGTCGTTCACGAAGACGGACGCCGAGATGTGCATCGCCGACACCAGGACAAATCCCTCCCGGATCGCGGCGGCGGCTCGGCATGCCTCCACCTGGTCGGTGATGTCGATGATCTCCTGGCGTTTCTTCGTGTTGAAGGTGAGGTAGTTGGTGTGGGTTTGCATGGGACGGGAGACGGGAGACGGGAAATCCCGTAGCTTATCCGAAACCGCATCCCCCGTCACTCGTACGTGAAATCGCCCGGATTCCGCACACGCCTTTTCGCCATCCTCTCGGTCTTTGCCCTGGTGCCGGCGCTCGCGCTGACGCTGGTGTGGGGGGTGGTGGCGACTCGCACGCTCCCGTTGGTCTCGGGGAGCGCGGCGTGGGAGCGACTGGCGGAGTCGGGGCGAGCGGCGGTGGGGGCCGTCAGGCGCGCGCCGCTCTCGCCCGCGCAGCGCCAGGCGCTGCGCGCACACGAACTCGAACTCGAGGAGTCGGTGACCCAGGCTCGCCGCTTTCGCTTCCTGGCCACGCGCCTTGTGCCGGTGGTCGTCGTCAGCGCGCTCATCACGCTGGCGGTGCTCTGGGTGGCGGCGTCGCGCGTGGCCGGGCACCTGTCGCGGCAGATGAGTCGCCCGCTCGACGAGCTGGTGGGGTGGACGGGCCTCATCGAGCGCGGCGCGCCACTCCCCGATGGGGACGCCGCACGCGGGGCGCCCGAGTTCGGGATGCTGCGCGATCGCATGCGCTCCATGGCGAGCGAACTGGCGCTGGGGCGCGATCGCGCGGTGGAGGCCGAGCGACTGCGCGCCTATCGCGAAACGGCGCAGCGCGTGGCGCACGAGATCAAGAACCCGCTCACTCCCATCCAGTTCGCCGTCGCCCGCCTGCGGCGCGACGCCAGCGAGTCACAGCGCGACGCGATCGAGGTCCTGGAGACGGAAACGCGCCGGCTCGACATGCTGGCGCGCTCCTTTTCGCAGTTTGGCCGGCTGCCATCGGGGCCCGCCGCCGAGGTCGACCTGGCCGAACTCGCGCGATATACGGCGCAGGCGTCGGTTCCACCGGGGCTCACGGTGTCGGTGGAGTGTGAAGACGGACTCCCGCTGGTGATGGGTCACCACGATGCGCTGCAGCGCGCGCTGAGCAACGTCCTCCTCAATGCGGTGGATGCCTGCCATGGCCGCGAGATGCCGGGCACGATTCGCGTGCGCGTGGAACGGTCGGCGCCGCTCAACGGTCGCGAGGCGCTTCGACTTGCGGTGACCGATAGCGGCAAGGGGATCGACCCGACGCTTCTGGCGTCGATCTGGGACCCCTACGTCACGCACAAGGCGGGAGGAACGGGGCTGGGGCTCGCCATCGCGCGGCAGACGATTCTCGCCCATCATGGGTCGGTGCACGCGGAGAGCACTCCCGGCGTGGGGACGACGATCGCCTTCGTGCTCCCGGTCACGCCACCACTCGCCAGCGTCGCGTCCCATTCACCTGCACCACCCGAGGTAGCCTGATGGATCCCGGAATCCTCGTCCCGCTCGGGGCGTTCATCATGATCACGACGATCGTCACGACGGCTATCAAGTCGCGCGAGCGAATGCGGATGATGGACCGCGAGGCGCTGATGCCGTCGCACGGCGACACGTCGCAGCGCCTGGACCGCATCGAGCAGGCGATCGAGGCGATGGCGGTGGAAGTCGAGCGCATCTCGGAGGGGCAGCGCTTCGTGACCAAGCTCCTGTCGGAGCGGGCGAAGGAGCCGGCCAGCCTTGGCGCCGGCGCCGCGAGCGGCGTTGCGGCTGGCGAGCCGCGCCGTCCGTAGGGAGGCGAGCGCATGCTGATGACGACGGGCGCCGATGTCGCCATGGCCGCCGTGATCCTGGGCACGATCAGCGGGACGATCATCACGGTCGTGAAGACGATCGCCAATCGCGCCAACGCCCGCGACCAGCTGCGCGCCGGAGCGAATCCGGAAAGCGAGCTGCGGCTGCAACGTCTCGAGCAGGCCATCGACGCGATCGCCGTCGAAATGGAACGGATGTCGGAATCGCAGCGCTTCACGGCCAAGGTGCTGGCGGAGCGGCTCCCCGGCGCGGGCAAGTCGCTCCCGCCCAACCAGTCCAGCTGAAGGGACACGCCCATGTCACACCCGACGATCTACTCCTCATCGAGCCTTCCCGTCTCCGGCGCCGCGCACGGCGGCGAGCTGCAAGGCGACGTTGGCGGCGTGGTGCAGGATGCGGTGCGGGAAGCGGTGCGCGATGCGGTCAACGACGCGCGCGCCGCGGCACAGGGGGCACCGGCCCCGGCGGCGCCCGTCGTGGCGTCACCGCAGGCGTCACAGGCGATGATCGACGCGATCACGGCACAGATGACGGCCGAGCGCGTGGCGATCGACAAGCTCACGCAACAACTCGTCCCCGGGCTTTCGGACGCCAAGGAGAACGCGATCACCGAGCAGCTGCAAGCGGCGCAACAGCGCCTGTCGTCGCTGCAGGTGCAACTCGACATGGCGCGCGGCGGCCCTCCGGCCACGATCGCGGGAACCACCGCGCCACCGCCGCCGCCCGACGTGGAGGTGATTCCGCGCGAAGCGGTCGCGATGACGGCGATGTTCTTCACGACGGTGGCAGTAGTCGCCATCGGAGTTCCGCTGGCGCGCGCCTTTGCCCGCTGGCTCGACCGTCGCGGAGCGAGGCCATCGCCAGCCATCCCCGCCGACCTCGCCCAACGACTCGACCGGCTGGAACAGGGCGTGGATGCGATTGCCATCGAGGTGGAGCGCGTGTCCGAGGGGCAGCGCTTCACCAACAAGCTGATGAGCGAGATGCGGGCCCTCCCCGCCCCTAACGCGATGGAGCAGTGGCCGCAGGGCGCACAGAAGGAAGCCATTCCCGTCGACCGCCGCGCCGGCGGCTGACGGCGCACTCCGCCGGCCGCAACGCCGCTCCCCCCGCCCCCTCCCCCTCCCCCTCCCCCCTCCCCCTCCCCCGTCTCCCGTCCGCCCCGCATGCCCACCATCCTCATCGTCGACGACGAGCCGAACATCCGCCGCATGGTGGGGGCGCTGCTCACGTCGGAGGGATACGAAGTGCGCGAGGCGGCGAGTGGCGAGGCGGGCGTTGCACTCGCCGCCGAGGCCGAGCCCGACGTCGCACTCGTCGACCTGATGATGCCGGGGACGATGGACGGGATTGCCGTGCTCGGGGCGCTGCGGGACCGGCACCCCGACCTCCCGGTCGTGATGATGAGCGGAAAGGCAGGGCTGGCCGATGCGGTGCGCGCCACCAAGCTCGGGGCCTTCAACTTCCTCGAGAAGCCGCTCACGCCGGAGGGCGTGCTGCTCTCGCTCAGCTCGGCGCTGGAGTTGCGGCTGGCGAAGCGGGAGGCGCAGGTGCTGCGCGCCGACCTGGGGCTGGCGGGGGAGATGATCGGCGGGAGCGCGGCAATGCAGGGGATGCGCGCACTCATCGAGCGCATTGCCCCCACCGATGCCCGCGTCCTCATCTCGGGAGAATCGGGGACGGGGAAGGAGTTGGTCGCGGCGGCGATCCACGCCGGGAGCCCGCGGCGCGACCGCCCGTTCGTGCGCGTGAACTGCGCCGCCATCCCGCGCGACCTGGTGGAGAGCGAGATGTTCGGGCATGAGCGCGGCGCCTTTACCGGTGCCACCGAGCGCCGCATCGGACGCTTCGAGCTGGCGCATCGCGGGACGCTCTTCCTCGACGAGGTGGGCGACCTGGGAAGCGAGGCGCAGGCCAAGCTGCTGCGCGCCATCGAGGCGCGGGAGATCGAACGCGTCGGCGGCGGCAAGCCGATCCCGGTGGACGTGCGCGTGGTGGCGGCGACCAACAAGGACCTGCCGCGCGCCGTGCGCGATGGGGTCTTTCGCGAGGATCTCTTCTTCCGCCTCAACGTGATTCCGGTGGCGCTGGCGCCGCTGCGCGAGCGGCCGGATGACATCCCGCTCCTCGTGCGGCACTTCGCCACGCTCACGCGACTGCGCACCGGCCATCGCCTCCCGGAGTGGGACGACGACGCGTTGCAGCTGTTTACGCGCTATCGCTGGCCCGGCAACGTGCGCGAACTGGGCAACATCGTCGAGCGCCTCATCATCTTGCACGCGGGGCAACCGATCCACGTGGACGACGTGCGGCGCGTGATCGCGGTGGAGGATGCCCCGCTGGCCGCGCCGGAGCGCGCCACGCTCCCCGACCCGTCGGGGCTGGATCGCTCGCTCGGCGAACAGCTCGACGACTACGAGCGCCTCCTCATCGCGCGCGCGCTCGCCGCCTCCAGCGGCAACATCTCCGAGGCGGCGCGCCGCCTGCAGACCGATCGCCCCAACCTTTATCGCCGCATGAAGCGGCTGGACGTGCGGGCGGTGGGAGCGGAAGGCAATCTGACACACCTCCCCTGACACCACGCGGGGACAGCGGAGGGCGCCCGCGCGCATCGGCGAACGGACGACAGACGTGGAAGTCGTTGTGTGACAGCGTTCACGGGGAGATCGTTCGGCGCGGTACGCGACGTGCCTTGCGCGGGATCCGTTCGCTACGACTGGAGCCGATATGCGAAACCGATGGATGCTGGCGGGGGTGCCACTCCTGGCAATGATGGTGTCGGGCGGGCGCGTCGCGTGGGGGCAGCAGGATCCTCCCGGGCGAGCGGGAGCGCAGCCCCCGCAGGCGCCTGACGAGCGCGTCCTTCCCCGCGAGGTGGCCGACGAGCTGCTGGCCATCTGGAATGCACCGGCCACGCTGCGCGTCGACGGGCCCTACACGATCGAAGCAGGGCGCGACGTGGCGGGCGACGTGGGGGTGATTGGCGGCGAGCTGGTCGTTGCCGGGCACGTCGGCGGGCGCGTCGTGGCGGTGAACGCCGACGTGCGCCTGACGAGTGGCGCGCGCGTGGATGGCGAGATCCTCGTGGTCGGCGGGCGCGTCACGGGGCGTGACGTGGCAACGGTGGGCGGCCAGATTCGCACCTATCGCGCGCGCCTCGAGTACGCGCGCGAGGGCGATCGCATCACGCCGCGCCGTGGCGACGAGGAACCGCCGCGCCCGTGGTGGCGCCGCAACGAGCGCTGGCGCGATCGCGGGTGGGGCGACCTGCGGCTCGTGTCGGCGCGCACGTACAATCGCGTCGAGGGGTTGCCCGTCTTTCTTGGCCCAGCGTTCGGGCGCGACTTCGGGTGGGGGCGGCTCTCGGTCGACATGCTTGGCGTATGGCGCAGCGCCGAGGGCTTCGAGTGGAAGCCGGAGAACATCGGTCACTCGGCCAAGACCGAGGTCAAGCTCGGCGAGCGGCGCGGCGTGCGGTTAGGCGGGCGCCTCTTTGACCTCGTCGAACCGGTGGAAACGTGGCACCTCTCCGACGAGGAGGTGGGGCTCGCGTCGTTCCTCCTTCATCGTGACTTCCGCGACTACTACGACCGGCATGGCGGGAGCGTGTACGCCTCGCTGTTCCGCGGCAGGGCGCTCGACGCCACGGTGTCGTACTCCGACCAGCGGTGGGGCGCGCGGCGCACGCGCGACCCGTGGACGCTCTTTCGCGACGAGCAGCCGTGGCGCGAGAACCCGGTGCTGGACGAGGGGAACTTCCACCTGGTCAACGCCACGTTGCGCTACGACACTCGCAACGACGATCGAAACCCGTGGACGGGTTGGTACATCCTGGCCGACTACGAGTACGGCACGGGTGAGATCTCCCGCTACGGGATCGCCTACCCGTCCACGCGCCAGGAGAACGTGGACGGGCTCACGACGTACGACCGCCTCTTCCTGGATGTCCGGCGGTACAACCGCATTGCCCCCGACGCCTCGCTCAACCTGCGGCTTGTAGCTGGCGGGTGGCTGTCGGGCGACGACCTTCCGCTGCAGCGTCGCTTCAGCGTGGGCGGCCCGGGGACGCTTCCCGGCTACGACTTCCGTCGCGTCTCGTCGACCCCCGACGTGTGGCAGTGCTCGGGGCCGGTGGCGCTCGACGCCTCGGTCCCGTTAGGCGCGCCGGCCTTGTGCGAGCGCTTCGCGATGGCGCAGGCCGAGTTCAGGGGCGACCTCCACTTCGACTTCTTCGGGATCCTGGACGAGGAGCGGGACAGGCGGCGGGCGGGGTGGGGGCGCGGGACGCAGTGGGTGCTCTTTGCCGACGCCGGCCGCGGCTGGATGGTGGGCGAGCCGGACAACGGGCTTACCTACCGCAAGGGCGCGCTGCCGCGGCTGGGGACGTTCAAGACCGACGTCGGGATCGGGATCGTCCTCGACGACGTGGGGATCTATGCGGCCAAGTCGCTGTCAGATCGCGACGCGCCGGTGAATGTGTTCGTTCGCATCAAGCCGAGATTCTAGGGGTACGCGCGTGGAGGTGCCGTTTGTGGGGGCGATGATGCGGCGTGCGAGGCGCGGGGCGTTGGTCCGCGCGATCCTCGTCGGGCTGGCGTTGGCGGGGGCGGCGGCATCCGCGTACGCCCAGCAGCGGCCGCGCCTCGACGTCGCGCTCGTGACCGGTGGCTCGTCAGGCGCAACGCCTGGCGCATCGCCGAGCGCCGCGTCGAGCGCGTCGTCGACCGCATCGCCCGGCGGTGCACCTGGCGGTGTTCCGGGCGAGGTGACGGCCACGGTGCGGGTGCAGAACGCGCTCAGAGAACGCTACGTGCGCGACCTCCTGGGCAACGGCTTCCCGGCGCGCCTGCACTTTCGCGCCGAGCTGTGGAGCGCCGGCGGGTTGTTCAACTCGATGCAGCGGCGCGCCGAATGGGACGTGCTCGTGCGCTTCGACGCGCTCGGCCAGCAGTACGAGGTGGTTCGCGTGCGCGGTGACTCGGCCACGGCGCGCGACCGCTTTGCGCGGTTCGAGGAGATGGTGGCCGACGTGGAGCGCGCCATGCGCATCCCCATCGCCCCCATCAAGGGAAAGTCGCAGTACTACAGCGTGACGCTGGAGCTGGAGATGCTCTCCGTCTCCGACCTCGACGAGGTGGAGCGCTGGCTACGCGGGGAGCTCAAGCCGGCGGTGCGCGGCGAGCGGAATCCCGGCACGGCGGTGGGGCGCGGGATGCGCACCCTCCTGGCGCGCGTGCTGGGGGGCGAGATGCGCCGGCTCGACGCGCGCAGCAAGACGTTCAGGCCCTGAGGCGAGCAAACGCCCCGCATCGCATCGGCACACCACGCCCCGCCACGCGCCGGCGGCCGATCGTGCGGTGAACGCTAACCATCAAGTGCGTGCGAGGGGCCGTGGGCATGCGTCGGTCCATGACCATGACCATGACCATGACCATGACCATGACCGTGCCCGTGGCCATGCCCATGGCCGTGCGACTTCTGCGGCGCCGGCACCTTGTGCTGCGTGCGCGCCTCGAGTTCCTCCAACTGGTGCAGCGTCGCTTCGCCGTAGAAGAAGCGGATGTAGCGCGCCTGGATCGGCGTGAGGCGGCGCACCGCCCAGCTCAGGTGCACGAAGTGCGGCTCCACCGGCACGTGCAACGGGTACATCCCGATCTCGCTGGGGAGACGGTTGGACTTGCGCGTGTTGCACGACGAGCACGCCGTCACGACGTTGGTCCACTCGTTGGAGCCACCGCGGGAGAGCGGGATGAGGTGGTCGCGCGTGAGCGCCTCGCGCGGCTTGAGGTCGATCCCCGTGCGCCCGCAGTACTGGCACTTGTAGCCGTCGCGCGCAAAGAGGAAGGTGTTGGTCACCTGCCGGCGGAACTTGCGCGGAACGTGGATGAACTTGGTCAGCCGAATCACCACCGGGCGCGGGACCGCCAGGCGCTCGGAGCGCACCAGTCGCCCGTCGTCCGCCTCCACGATCTCGGCCTTGCCGTCGATCACGAGACGGAGCGCCCGCTTCAGTGGAACCATGGTGAGCGGCTCGAACGAGGCGTTGAGTGCGAGACAACCGACAATCACGCGGCCCTCCTCACGGTGGTGCCCGGAACGAGCCTCGCCCCTGGCTGGGGCGACGCGACGCACCTGACGGCTGTAAACGTGGTTTCAAAACCGTTGGCCGCACCCTCGCCGGCGCAGTACGCCGGCGAAGTACGCCGGCGCTGCAGCCACCGGTTCTGAAACCACTTCTATGCACGAACTCCCGCCCAGGCCGGGGCGGGAGTCGCGATGACACTACATGGCGGCGATGCTCCTGGTGCGACTCGCGCTGGTGCAGGCAACGCGCGTGGCGCAGTTGATGGACCGCCAAAGGTCCCGCCGCGCGACACGACGGGGCCTCCTGGTACTTGGAAAGCCTGACAGTTGAATACCGCTCACGCCCGGGCGCGACGACGGCATGGTTACCGGCTCAGCGCGCCCGCCGGGACTGGCGTCAGCCAGTCATAGCGGTCGGCAAGGCGTCCCTTCGCGATCCCGAGGAACTCGGCCTGGAGCTTCCGCGTGATCTCGCCCGGCTTCCCCTCGCCCACCGGGACCTGGTCGACCGACCGGATCGGGGTGAGTTCGGCGGCGGTGCCGGTGAAGAACATCTCGTCCGCGATATAGAGCATCTCGCGCGGGATCTGCTGCTCGCGCACTTCGTAGCCGAAGTCGCGGGCGAGCGTGATGATCGTGTCGCGGGTGATTCCCTGCAGGATTCCGTTGGACACGCCGGCGGTGTAGAGCACACCGTCACGCACCAGGAACAGGTTCTCCCCGCTTCCCTCGGCCACGTAGCCGAAGGCGTCGAGCATGATCCCTTCGCTGTATTGGTTCTGCTTGGCTTCCAGCTTGGAGAGCTGTGAGTTCAGGTAGTTGCCGCCGGCCTTGGCCAGCGTGGGAAAGGTGTCGGGGGCGGCTCGCCGCCACGACGACACGCAGACGTCGACCCCCTTCTCCAGCGCCTCGGCCCCCAGGTACGTGGGCCACTTGTAGGCGATGATGAAGCACTCGACGGGGACGCCGACGGGGTAGAACCCCATCTGCTGCCCGGTGCGCACCACGAGGGGGCGCAGGTAGCACTCGCGCAGCTCGTTGGCCGCCACCGTATCGACGACCGCTTGCACCAATTCGTCGGCGGTGTAACGCAGCGGCATGCGGTAGATCTGCGCCGAGTCGAGCAGGCGCCGCATGTGCTCCCGGAGGCGGAAGACCGCGCCGCCGTTGGGCGTGTCGTAACAGCGGATCCCCTCGAAGACGGACGACCCATAGTGCACCACGTGTGACATGACGTGGAGCGTGGCGTCTTCCCAGTTCACCAGCTCGCCGTCACGCCAGATCTTGTCGGTGCGCCCGGAGGAGGCGTCCGCCATGCCGATCTCCTGAAGGGGTATGGCCAAGAATAACTGGCGAGCGCAGGCGGGGGGAGTGTCGCGCCGCGCTGGCGGTGCGCGTTTCACGCCGCTGGCGTAGCAGATCGGAGGCGTAGCGGATCGGAGGCGCGGCAAATCGGAGGCGCGGCGCCCTACCCTGCGCCGCCCTCACCGCGCGTCGACGCGTCATGCGCGCGCTGCCACGCCGCCAGCGACTTGCCCACGTCGTGCAGGGCGGCGAGTGCCTCGGTGGGCGGCGAGACGAGTCGCCCGTCGCGGACGCGCTCCTCGCCATCGACCACGACGAGCAACGCCTCGCGCCCCGCCGCGGCCCAGACGAGGGCATCCTCGGGCGCATAGGAGGGGGTGGTGCGCGGCGACCCTAACGAGAAGGCGGCGAGGTCGGCGCGCTTCCCCACCTCCAGCGATCCCACCTCGTGGGCAATTCCCAGCGCGTTCGCCCCGCCCAGCGTTGCCATCTCGAGGAGGTGCGCCGCGCTCAACGCATCGAAGCGGTGCGTGGCGGCGCGCTGCATCAGGAGCGCGGTGCGCGCCTCGTCCAGGAGATCGAGGCGATTGTTCGCCGCTACGGAGTCGGTCCCCAGCCCGAGGCGCACCCCGGCCTCGACGAACGCGACGAGCGGGGCAATGCCGTGTCCGAGCTTGGCGTTGGAGACGGGACAGTGCGCCACGGCGCAGTCGTGTCGCGCAATTCGGGCAATGTCGGGCGCGGTGGCGCGCACGCAGTGGATGAGGAGTGGCCGCTGCGCCAGCACCCCCAGTCGATCGAGGAGGAAGACGGGGGAGTCGGCGCGCGGCGCCACCGCGATGCCACGCGCGCGCAGCGCGTCGCCGAACATCCCGCTTCCGTCGCGCACCAGCCTCGATTCCGCATCGCTCTCCGCCAGGTGCACGGCGACAGGCCATCCGTCGCTCGCCGCGAGGCGCGCGCACGCGGCAAAGAGCGCATCGCTCACGGTGTACGGCGCATGCGGGGAGATACCCAGTCGCACGCGTGGCGTCGCGGCGTCGCGCAGGCGCTCGAGTGTGCCCTGCAGGGCAGCCATCGCGGCGTCGCACTGCGCGGGATCGGGGCCAAAGACCTCCTGGTACATGATGCCGCGCGCCCCCATCTCCACCAGCGCCTGCAGCACGACCCCCGACTCGCAGGTGTCGGCGTAGGTGGTGACGCCGCTCAGGAACCCTTCGGCAATCCCCGCCTTGGCGGAGGCGAGGAGGAGATCGGGCGACAGGACGGCCGCGCGCGCCTTCGTCAGGCGCAACACCCAGCGCCGGAAGGGAAGCTCCTCGAGGAAGCCGCGCATCGCGGTAAGCTCGAGGTGCGAGTGCACGTTGACGAGCCCGGGGAGGAGGACGGCATCACCCAGGTCGACGACGGCCCCGCCCGGCGCACCCTCGCGCGATCCCACGTATGCAATGCGCCCCCGCTCGACGGTAACCGCGCCGTTGGCGATCGGGGGAGCGGCGATGGGAACGATCCAGCGTGCGGTGTAGGTCTTCATCCTGGACTCGCGTGTGGCCGCCGGTCAGCGCTCGCGGCGGCCGTGGACGGCCGGATCGTACAGCGATGTGTCGGGGACGCCGAGGGCGCGCGTCAACGCCAGGGAGAAGGCAATGTCGCCGACCTGGTCCGCATGGTGACCGTCCGAGCCCAAAGACAACCGCACGCCGGCATCGAGCACGCGCCGCACCAGGCGTTCGTGGGGGCGGTAGCGCGACGACACCTCGAAGACGAGTCCCGACTCGGCGAAGGCGCGCGCATACCGCTCCTCGTCCTCTTCCCGCCACAGCTCCTCGGCGGGGATTCCGCGGATGGGGAGCGGGAGGAGGGTGGGGTGCGCGATGAGGTCGACCGGCATGTCGCGGGCCAGGCGCTCCAGGTTGTCGACCAGCGCCACGACATAGGCGCTGGGGGCGAGCCCCTCGGGCCACTGGCGGGTGAAGACGCGCTGCAGCGAACCGTTTGGGAACCAGACCGCGTGCAGCGAGCCGATGGTGTGGGTGAAGCGCGCGTCCAGCGCCGGCGGAACCTCGCGCCAGAGGGCGTCATGCCAGCAGTACTCCGCCGAGCGAAGCGTGTCGCGCCCCTCCAGCGCCTCGAGGTACGCCTCGAGTCGTGGCACGGAGTCGATGGCGCCGTTCACGTCGCGCGACACGTGATCGGCCACGGTGGGACGCACCCCGCGCGCGCGCACCGCGTCCAGCATCGCGTCGAGATCGAGGTGCCCGTCCGACCACGTCGTGTGGGCGTGGCAGTCGAGCGGCGCCCAGCTCATCGCGCGTCCGGGATCCTGAAGGGATTGGCGGTGTCGGCGCGGGCGCGCGCGTTCGGCGCCGGTGCACCCGGCGGCAGGCGACGGGCGGCATTCGCCTGTTTGTCGGTGGTATCGGCGGGGATGTGGAAGATGTCGCCTTCCGCGCCCCCGCACCCATCGTCGCTCTCCGTGCCGGCCAGGAAGTACTCGGCATACGTCCCGTTGGCGCCGCACGCTTCCTTCATGATCACCGACTCGGGGCGCGGCCAGTCCGGCGGCGACGGCTTGCGGCGATAGACCTCGAGCATGAGCTGCGTGTAGGCCGGCGCGGCCAGTCGCCCGCCCTGCGCGTTGGCCATGATCTTCTGCGGCTTGTCGAAGCCCATCCAGACGCCGGCCACGAGGTCGGCCGTGTATCCCACGTACCAGACATCGGCGCCGTCGTTCGTCGTTCCGGTCTTCCCGGCCGAGGGAACGTGGAAGCCGGCCCCCCACACGCTCCCCGCCGCCGTGCCGCGCAGCACCACGTCCTTCATCATGCTCACCATCAGCCACGCCTCACCCGGGGCCAGCACCTGCGTGCGCGCCGGCTTGGGCTCCCAGATCACCTGTCCCTGCTGGTTCTCGACACGCAGGATCGCGTTAGGCTGCACGCGGGAGCCGAGGTTGGCAAACGTGCCGTAGCTGGCGATGAGCTCGAGCGGATAGACGTCGGCCGAGCCGATGAAGATCGACGGGTAGGGCGGGATGGGGGTGTTGATGCCGAAGCGCTTGGCCTCGTTGATGACGGCCTGCTCGCCGATTTCCATCCCCGTGCGAATGGCGACGAGGTTGCGCGACTGGGCGAGGCCGCGCCGCATCGACATCGTCCCCTCGAACTTCATGTCGTAGTTCTGCGGGGTCCACTCGGTGCCGTCGACCTGCGGGACCGAGATGGGCGAGTCGTCGACGCGAGTGGCGGGGGTGCGGCCGGCCTGCACCGCCGCGGCGTACACGATGGGCTTGAAGGTGGAGCCGGGCTGCCGCAGCGCCTGCGTGGCGCGGTTGAACTTGGAGTCGTCGAAGTCGCGGCCGCCGATCATGGCCCGCACCGCCCCGGTGCGCGGCTCGATCACGACCACTGCACCCTGGATGTAGGGCGACTCGCTGGTCGCCGCTTCGCCGCTGCCGCCTCCCCTGGCCTGGTACTGCTCGTACGTCTGGTGATTCCACTTCCCGTACTTCCCGCCCTCGATGACGCGGAGCTGGTTTTCGAGGGCGCGATCGGCGGCGGTCTGGATGTCGAGGTCGAGCGAGGTGTAGACCTTGAGCCCCTCGTCGTAGAGTCGCGCGCCGAACTTCTTCTCCAGTTGCTGGCGCACCCACTCCACGAAGTACGGGGCGACGTCGCCCGACTCCACGCGTCTCGCCAGCTGCAACGGGTACGCCTTGGCCAGCGAGGCATCGCCATCGGTGACGGCGTCGCTGCGGCGCATCAGCTCGATGATCGTGTTGCGGCGCTGCACCGCGCGCTCGGGGAATCGGCGCGGGTTGTAGCGCCCCGGCGCCTTGGGCATCGCGGCCAGCGTGGCCGCCTCGGCCAGGTTGAGGTCGCGGACGTGCTTGCCGAAGTAACGCTGCGACGCCGTCTCGACGCCGTATGCCCCGCTCCCGAGGTTGATCTGGTTGAGGTACAGCTCGAGGATCTTGTCCTTGGGGTAGCGCGCCTCGATGTCACGGGCCACGCGCGCTTCCTTGACCTTGCGAATGACCGACTTCTCGCGCGACAGGTGCTCGGGAAAGATGTTCCTCGCCAGCTGCATCGTGATGGTCGAGAAGCCCTCCTTGAAGTAGCCGGCGCGCAGGTTGCTCAGCACCGAGCCGGGCACGCGCAACCAGTCGATCCCCGAGTGCGAGTAGAAGCGCTTGTCCTCGGTGATCACGAAGGCGTCCTTGACCACCTGCGGAATATCGGTGATGCGGACCAGCGTGCGGCGCTCGAGCCCGAGTTCGGCCACGAAGCGCCCGTCGATGGCGTAGAGCTTGGACGTCTGCTTGGGCTGATAGCTCTCGAGGACCGCGATCGATGGGCAGCGGTTCCCGCGGCAAATGAGCGACCACATCCCGTAGGCCCCGCCCAGTCCCACCGCCGCGCCGAACGTGATCCCGAGGGTGAGCACGCGCGTCGAGCGGGGATGCCGGGCGAACCAGGAGCTGCCGGAGCGTCGGGAAGGACGGGACGAGCTGGCCATGCGGCGGGGTGAGGCGTTGGGGAGGTGAAGCTAACCCGCGATCTGCGAGGCGGGCAATTCAGCGGTCTTCATGCGCGGTTATCTTGCGCGCATGACTCGTCCCTTCCTCGACGAGCTCGCCTGGCGCGGGCTCCTCTTCCAGCATACCGAAGGCGCCACGCGGGCGCTCGCCGGCACGGGCGTCGTGGGCTACTGCGGCTTCGACCCCACCGGGTCGAGCCTGCACATCGGCAACCTGGTCCCCGTCATGGGGCTGGTGCACCTCCAGCGCGCGGGGCACTACCCGGTGGCACTGGTCGGGGGTGGGACGGGGATGATCGGCGACCCGAGCGGGAAGAGCGCCGAGCGCAACCTGCTGACGCTGGAGCAGGTGGGCGCGAATGCGTCGTCGATCCAGGGGCAGCTGGAGCGGTTCCTCGACTTCGAGGGAGCGTACGCGGCGCGCATGCGCAACAACGCCGACTGGCTGATGTCGATCTCCCTGGTGGACTTTTTGCGCGACACGGGGAAGCACTTCAGCATCAACCAGATGATGGCCAAGGACTCGGTGAAGTCGCGGCTGGAGACGGGGATCTCATACACCGAGTTCAGCTACATGCTCCTGCAGGCATACGATTTCCTCGAGCTCAACCGTCGCGACGGGGTGACGTTGCAGCTGGGAGGGAGCGACCAGTGGGGGAACATCACGGCGGGGACGGAGCTGATCCGCAAGCACGCGGGGCTCGAGGCGCACGGCGTGACGCTGCCGCTGGTCACGAACGCCGACGGGAGCAAGTTCGGGAAGACGGCCGCGGGGACGAGCGTCTGGCTCGACCCGGCGCGCACGTCGCCGTACAAGTTCTTCCAGTACTGGATCAACTGCGACGACCGTGACGTGGGGCGCTACCTGCGGATGTTCTCGCTGCTGGACAAGGAGGCGATCGAGGCCTTCGACGCCCAGGTGGCGAGCGCGCCGGAGCAGCGCGAGGCCCAGGCGGCGCTGGCGGCCGACGTGACGACGCGGGTGCATGGCGCGGACGCGACCGCCGCGGCGCGCGAGGCGTCGCGCGTGGTGTTCGACCGCAAGCTGGACCCGCGCACGTTGCGGCTGCCGGTGCTGGCGATGTTGTGGGAGGAGCTGCCGCACGCGACCCTGCCGCCGGGCGACGACGCGCCGGTGTCGGTGGTCGACGTCCTGGCCGAGACGGGGCTGGTCAAGAGCAAGGGGGATGCCCGCCGACAGCTGCAACAGGGAGCGGTAACGGTCAACGGGCGCAAGCTCGCCGCCGACGAAACCACCGTCCCGCGGCACGAAGCGCTGGCGGGGGGCTACTTCCTGGTGCGGAAGGGGGGGCGCGACGTGGCGCTGGCGCGCGCCGGAGCCTAACGAGCAGGCGCCGGCGGGTCAGGCCCGGTCCGTCGCCCGCTCCAGCACGTCGAGCGCGTACGTCACGTGCTCGCCCGGCGTGAACCAGTGCGGCGAGAGGCGGATGGCCCCCTCCCGCAGCGAGTGCGCCACCCCAGCCGCGCTGAGCGCCGCGCTGGCGCGTGACGGGTCCGGCGGCACGAGCGCGACGATCCCCGAGCGCCTCGCGGGCTCGCTGGACGAGACGAGCTGCACGCGCGCGTGCGCCGCTGCCCAGTCGTAGAGGTGCGCCACGTGCCGGGCGATGCGCGCCGCGGCGACCGATGGGCCCACCTCGAAGAAGAGGTCGAGCGCGGCGTTGAGCGCGGCGAACTCCTGGAACGGGAGCGTCACGACCTCGAAGCGGCGCGCATCGTCGCGATAGGTGAAGCGGTAGTCGAGCATGCGCGTGAAGTCATCAGACCCCTGCACCGACATCCACCCCACATCGCTGGGCTCGAGCTGCGTCACGAGCCCCTGCCGCACGTAGACGAAGCCCGTCCCCCACGGCGACACGAGCCACTTCTGGCAGCCGCAGGCAAGGATGTCGACGTCGAGCGAGGACAGGTCGAGGGTGAGCGCGCCAAGTCCCTGGATGGCGTCGACGACGAAGGTGATCCCCCGCTCGCGGCAGGCGCGCCCCAGGCGCGCCAAGTCGAGCGTGTAGCCGGTCTCGAACGAGACCCACGACAGGACGAGGACGCGCACCCCCGGCCGGTCGAGGGCGGCGAGGATCGCCGCCTCGTCGGCGAGGCGCCCTACACAGGGAATGCGGTCGAACACCACCCCCCGCGCCCTGGCCAGCGCCATCCAGGTGTAGATGTTCGACGGGAACTCGCGGTCGCTGGTGACCACGACGTCGCGCTCGCGCAGGTCGAGCGCGCGCGCGGCGAGGTTGAGGCCGTAGCTCGTGTTGGTCATCAGCGCAATCTCGGTGGGCGCGGCCCCCACCAGCCGGGCGAGCAGCTCGCGCGAGCGCGCAACGGTCCCGAACTGGAACTCCTGCGTGATGGTCCACGGCTCGGCGCGCATCGCGTTGAAGTCGGCAAGCGCGCGCAACGCCGACTCGGGGAGCGGCCCCGTGGAGGCATTGTTGAGGAAGGCGATCCCGGGGCGCCGCACGCGGGGAAACTCGCGCGCCGCCACCGCGTCGAGCGTGGCGAACGCCGCCTGGGTGGTCGCGCGGGTCTCGTCAGGTGCAATGGTCATGGGGATGGCCGGGCCGTTCATCGGGGTTCGCGCAGCTCGACTGGCGTGTCGGGCGGTTGTCGCTTCCAGCGGCGATGATGCCAGAAGTACTGCTCGGGGTAGCGACGGACCACGCGCTCGAGTGCCGCGGTGAAGCGCGCCACCGTCTCGTCCACGTCGCGCTCGCGATCGCCGGTGTCGGCCGGCTCGATCTCGGTGGCGAAGAACCGGTACTTGCCGCTGGGCTGCAACAGCGCGCCGACGAAGATGATGGGGACCTTGTAGCGGAGCGCAAACACCGCCGGTCCCTTGGGTGTCTTGGCCGGCCGACCAAAGAAGGGGACATACGACGAAGCGAGTCCCATCACCCCCTGGTCGGCGATGAGCCCCACCAGGCGCCCCTCCTTCATCGAGCGCGGGATGCGACGCACCGCCTCGTTGTCGTACACGACGGTGATCCCCGCCGAGGTCCGGGCCTCGTTCACGAAGGCATCGAACAGTTGGTTGTTCATGCGACGCGCCACCGCATCGGTCGGGATGCCGCGCGCCACGAGGTACGCCCCCGTGAGTTCCCAGCTCCCCACATGCCCCGCAAAGGCGATGATGCCGCGCCCATCGACGAGGTGCCTCCGGATGATGTCGATGTCCGACTCGTCCTCGAACATCGAGAGCACGCCGTCGCGCCCGAGCCGCCCCACGAGCGCCGCCTCCACGAAGACGCGTCCGATGTGCGCGTAGGCCCGCTTCGCGATCGTGCGGACCTGCCTGTCATCGAGGCCGGGAAAGGCGGCGGCAATCTGCCGCGTCACCACGCGCTTGCGGATCCCTAACGGCCAATAGCCGAGCATCCCGATGCGCTCGCCCACGCGCCGCGCCTGGTCCAGCGGCATCGTCGACAGCCATCCCACCAACCCCTTGGCAATCGCGAACTGCGCGCGATGCGCGAGCGTTGGCGGGCGCTGGCTCGGCGCGACGGCCGCGCCCCGGGCGACGCGTGCCGCGGGAGTGGGCGCTGCGGTGCTCGCGGGAGTGGGCGCGGACGTGGGTGCGATGGGGGGCGGGTCGTTCGGTGCGTCCACGTTCAGCGACGGGGAGAGGAGGTGACGACGGTGCGCGTGAAGTCGAGCGTCTCGCGCGCCACGCGATCCCAATTGTAATGGGATTCGACGGCTCTCCGCCCTGCGTTCCCCATGGAAGTGCGCAACTCGGAGTCGCCCAGGAGGCGACGCAGCGCCGACGACACCGCCGCCACGTCGTTGGGGGCGACCACGAAGCCGCTCTCGCCGTCGCGCACCGCCGATCGCACGCCGCCCGAATCGCCGGCAATGCACGGGGTCGCGCTGGCCGATGCCTCGACAAAGGCGAGCCCGAACCCCTCGGCGTTGATCGCGCTGTCGACGCGCGACAGCCCGACGTAGACATCGGCCGTGGCATACGCCTCGGCGATCGCCTCGTCGGGGAGTGCGCCCGTCAGGTGCACACGCGCCCCGATGCCGAGGGCATCGGCCAGGGCGCGGAGGCGAGCGCCGTCCTCGCCATCGCCCACCACCACGTAGTGCGTGTCGCCGTACGATGGGCCAAGCGCGCCAATGGCGCGGATCGCCGTGTCCTGCCCCTTGTGCGGCACCAGCCGTGCAACGGTGAGGATGAGCGGCGCGTTGCCTATCCCGAGTTTGGTGCGCAGGGCGCGCGTGTCGCGAGCGGGATGGAACTGCACGGGATCGGTGCCAAGGTCGATGGCGGCGACCGGTGGGGGATCGCCGATGCCGACGTCCGCCATCACCTCGCGGGCGAGCGCGGCGCTCCACTGCGAAATGGCGACAACTCCGGCCGCACGCCCGAGGATGTCGCGCGCCGACCAGCGCTTGACGAGCGAGCGGGCGGTCTTCTGGCGCTCGCGCAGGAGGTCACCGCCGTAGACGTAGACGAGGTACGGCGTGGGAGCGCGGCGCGTGGCGATCGCGATGGCGTAGCCGCAGGGGCGGATGTTGCCGAGGTGAACGACGTCGACGCCATCGCCGATGAGCCGGGTGAGGTGCGACGACCAGGTGAGCTGTGACGAGAATCGCTTGGCGGCGGCGAAGGGGAACGGCTCGCGCGCAATGCGATAGGGTTCGCCGCGGTCGAACGCAGCGGCGTGGGGGGCGGCGACGGTAGAGACGACGAGGGAGTCTGGGGCGAAGCGCCGACAGAGTTCGACGTGCCGGCGTGCCATGCCGCCGAGGTCTGGGGCGAAGTCCTGAGTGACGAAGAGGTGACGCATGGGGGTTAACGTGTCTTTGGGGGGGGCCCCCCACGCCTCTCCACCGCCTTCTCCACCGCCCTCTCCACCGCCCTCTCCACCGCCCACAACTGCGCGTACTTCGCCGCCACGCTCACCCCCGCGAGCGTCGCCAGCACCACGCCGTGCATCCCGTCGCGCCACCCGCCGCGCAGTACCAGCATGCTCATCGACCGCGCCACCGGCCGCAGCAACAGGTCGCTCACGCCCGCACGCCGCCCACGCGCGTGATGCTGCTCCGCCCACGCGCGCGAGTAGCGAGCGAGCTTCGCCATGTACTCATCCAGCGACGCGTACGGCGTATGCAACAGCGACTCGCGCAGCAGTCCCACCGCCCCCTCCACGATCACGTGCTCGTGCACCGGTCGCTCGTCGTAGCGCAGCGACGCATCGAACAGGCGCACCGGGCGGTCACGTTCCCATCCGCCATGCAGGATCTCACGCCCGAGGAAGAAGTTGCGGCGTCGCGCCCGGTACGCGCGGCACGCCGGGCCATCGCCCGGCGCCGCGTTCGTTCCGCCCACCTCGCGCGTTGCGCCTGCCGGCGCGCCTGTCGTTGCGCCTGTGGCTGCAACCGTCGGCGCGCCCACGAGCCCCGCCACCTCGACACCTAACGCCGGCGTTCCGCGCTCATCGGCATCGACGACCAGGATCCATCGCTCCGTTGCGCGCGCGATCGCCGCGTTGCGTTGCGCCCCGATGGTCGTGAACGGATGCGAGAAGACGGTTGCCCCCGCGTCCTGTGCCTCACGCACCGTGTCGTCGGTCGAGTCGTTCTCGACGACGATGATCTCGCGCGCCCATGCCACGCTGCGCACGCAATCGCCGATCTCTCCCGCCTCGTTGCGCGCGGCGATCACGACGCTTACCGGAACCGCCCCGCGTGCGACGATCCCGTCCGGCGCTGCCGCTGTCACGGGCGCCCGCCGTCGCGCTCACCCCCGCGCAGCCACCCCTCCTTCCCGCCACGCGCGCCGCGCCGTTCGCTTCCGCGGTCGCCAGGGCGCTCGCTTAAACGCTCGCTTCCGCGCTCGCGCGCCGAGCGCGCGGCGTGCTCAAAGGCCGAGAGCATGTCGCGCAGGGGGAACTCGCGCTCGACGCGCGAGCGTCCTGCCGCCCCCATCGCCATGCGCCGGGCGCGATCGGAGAGGAGGATCGCCGTCTCGGCCGCCATGAGGGGTGGATCCGGCGTCGCCATCAACGTCCCCTGGATGCCGTGACTCACGTAGCGCGCCGCCACCGAGGTTCGCTCGGCGAGGACGGCGACTCCGTGCGCCATCAGGTCCAGCGCCCCCATCGCCGCGTCGTCGCCATCGGCCACCACCCATCCCGCGGCCACGTCGCGCATCGCCGCCCGCCAGTCGAGCGGATACCCCACCCACTCGACCCGGCGCGCGATGCCTAACGCGGCCGCGAGGAGCTTCATCTCCTCGTCGTGGGCGACCGACCCGAAGACGCGCAGGCGCAGCGCGGTGTGCCGCTGCGCCAGCAGCGCGGCGGCGCGCACCACGTTGGTGGCGCGGCGGAGGGAGGCGCGCGTCGCCACGCAGGCCAGGGTGACGGGCGGCGCCTGGGCAGCGGGCGCGTCGCGCTCGGCCATGTCACGCACTCCAGAGTTGGAGTCACCCGAGCCATCGGTCGCGGACTCGGAGGCAGCATCGGCAAGCGGTGCTACCTCGGCGCCCAGTTCGGCCCGCATCGGCGAGAGCGTGCCACTGGGGGCGGCGTAGCCGGTGGGCGGCGACTCGCTGGTGTACAGGTGGCGCGCCGGCACGAGTCGCTCGGCACGCCGTCCGCGCCACCCCTGCACCAGCGCCCCCCCGGCCGGGACGCGCCGCACGATCCCGCCGCGCTTGGCGCCGCGCACCGCGAAGGTGGCCGCCAGCTGCACACGCTCGTCGTCCGTGAAGACGACGTCGACGAAGTCGCGCGGCAGTTGTTCGCGCAGTGCGCGGGCGTCGGCGCGGGCGTTCCGGCGTTCGGGAATGAGGACCACGCGCGCGCCACGCGCCGCCGCGCAGCGGGCCGCCTCGCTCTCCGCGGGGACGGCGAACCAGGTCTCGTAGCCGCGCACCCCCAGCGCACGCGCCACCGTCTCGAAGATCCGCGCCGACCCTTCGTACGCCGTCATTCCGCTCAGGAAGAGCGCCCGCATCTCAGGTCGCCCCCGCCGCCACACGCTCGGCGAACTGCAGCGCGTGCAGCCGGCGATACGTCCCGCCTAACGACAGCAGGGAGTCGTGCGTCCCCCGCTCCACCACGAGCCCCCGCTCCAGCACGAGGATCTGCGAGGCGTGCTGGATGGTGGACAGGCGATGCGCGATGACGAAGACCGTGCGCCCCGACAGCAACCGGTCGATCGCCTCCTGCACCAGGCGCTCACTCTCGGTGTCGAGCGCCGAGGTGGCTTCATCGAGGATGAGGATGGGCGGGTCGGCAAGGAGGGCGCGCGCAATGGCGAGGCGCTGGCGCTGGCCGCCGGAGAGGCGCGTGCCGCGCTCACCCAGCACCGTCTCGTAGCCTTCGGGGAGGGCGACGATGAAGTCGTGCGCGTTGGCCGCGCGCGCCGCCGCCTCCACCTGCGCCGGCGTGTACTTTCCCGGCGCGCCATAGGCGATGTTGGCCCGCACGGTATCGTTGAACAGCACCGTGTCCTGCGACACGATTCCCGTCAGCGCGCGCAGCGACGCGAGGCGAATCTCCCGCGTATCGATACCGTCGAGGAGAATGCGCCCCTGCGTGGGGTCGTAGAAACGCGGGATGAGGTCGACGAGCGTGCTCTTCCCCGCCCCGCTCGGCCCCACGAGCGCGATCACCTCGCCGCGCCGCGCCGTGAACGAGACGTCGCGCAGCACCGGCTCGTCGTCGTAGGCAAAGCCCACGCCCTCGAAGGTCACCGTCCCGACGGCGTCGGCCACGTCGCGCGTCCCGCGGTCGCGCGCCACCTCGGTGGGCTGGTCGAAGACCTCGAACAGTCGCTCCGCGGCGGCCAGCGATTGCTGCGCCACCGTCGGCACCTGCGACAGCTGCTTGAGCGGCTGCAACATGCGCATCACGATGGCGAGGAAGGCGATCAGCTCCGACCCCGTGAGCGTCCCCTCGACTTGCACCTGTCGGGCACCGACGAGGAGGATGAGCATGGCGATGACCGTGGCCACCGTCTCCGTGATGGGCTGGGCGAGGAAGGCCAGGCGCGTCACCTTCACCATCCCGCGCGAGTAGCGGTCACTTGCCTCGCGAAAGCGCCCCTCCTCGTACGCTTCGCCGCGGTACGACTTCACGAGGCGCATGCCGCTGACGGCTTCCTGCACCACGCTCGTCATCTCGCCGTACTGGTTGCCGAGTCGCTTGTGCCCCTTGCGCAGCTTGCGCAGGATCGGCTGCAGCAGCCCGATGAGGAGCGGGGCAACGACGAGCGCCAGCAGCGACAGGCGCCACGACATGATGAACATCGCGACGATCGACGTGATCACCATCGCCGCGCTCTGGATGGAACGCGTGACCGCCTCGGTGATGACCTGCTTGGTCTGCTGCGTGTCCTGCAGGACGCGGGCGAGGATCTGCCCCGCCCTGGTGCGCGTGAAGTAGGCGAGCGGGAGGCGTTGCAGGTGCGCGTACAGCGTGTTGCGCAGGTCGCGCGTCACGTACTCCTGCAGCGCCGCGCCGAACTGTCCGCTGAGCCAGACCAGGACGTTCTTGAGGGTGACGGCGATGAGGATGACGATGATGATGTTGCGCAGCGATCCCATCGCGTCGCCGGAACGCAGGAAGGCCCCAACGATCCGTTGCTGGATGGCGGACACGCGTCCCACCGTCTGCGTCCCGAACAGGGCATCGAGGAACGGGATCAGCAGCGTGAACGAGAAGACGTCGAGCAACGCCGCCCCGATGTTGCAGGCGACGGTCGCCGTCATGCGCCAGGCATGCGGCCGCAGGAAGACTAGGAGGCGCCGATACATCCCCCGTCTCCCGTCCCCCGTCTCCCGTCCGGATGTCTCGTCACGCCCTGGGCGTCAGCAGGGCCAGCGGGACGATCACTTCCTCCGGCGTCACGCCGCCATGGAGGAACGACCCGCGATACCGGCTCTGGTACTCGCGCAGCTTGGTGGGATACACGAAGAAGGTGTTCCCGACCGCCATCAGGGTGTTGGCCCCCAGCCCGCGCCTCGGCAGCCGCAACGCATCCTCGTTGGGAAAGAGGAGCGCCTGCTCCGGCCGCTCGGCGCGCAGGTCCTCGCCGAACTTGTAGCGCAGGTTCTGCGTCGCGTCGCGCTTGGCGAAGACCGTCGCCGGTGTCGTGCAGTGAATCGAGCCGTGATCGCTCGTGAGCACGACGTGGACCTTCTTGCGCGCCGCCTCCTTGAGCAGCGACAGGAGCGACGAGCGCTGGAACCACTGCAGCGTGAGCTGCCGGAGCGCGATCTCATCCTTCGCCACCTCGAACAGGATCGCCGACTCCGAACGTCCGTGCGTGAGCAGGTCGACGAAGTTGAAGACGAAGGCGCTGATCCCCTCGGGCGCGATGGCGTTGGCCAGGTGCCGCTCCAACTCCTCGGAGTCGTACGGCGTCGAGATCTTCTGGTAGCGCACGGGCGCGCCGATGCGCAGCTCCCGCACCTGCGCCTCCAGCAGGTCGCGTTCGTGCGCGTTGAGCGTCTCGTCGTCGCGTTCGCCCCACCAGTCGGGAAAACGCGCCGCGATCTCGCCGGGAAAGAGCCCGCTGAAGAGCGCGTTGCGCGAATACGGCGTCGCCGTGGGGAGGACGGCGAAATAGTGCGTCGTCTCCACGTCGAACAGCGAGGTGAGCGTGGGCTCCAGGATGCGCCACTGGTCGACACGCATGCAGTCCACCACCACCAGCATCACGCGCTTCTGGCGCTGCAGCACGGGGAGGACGAACTCGGGGACGATGTCGATCGACAGCGGGGGCCGATCGCCCTCGAGTTCACGCAGCCAGCGTGGATAGGCGCGCTGCATGAAGCCGGCGAACTCGCGCTGCAAGTCGGGATACAGGCCGCGCAACGACTCGTAGAGCCCCATCTCCCCGGCATCGGCCAGGTCCACGTCCCAGCGCATCAACTCGTCGAAGCGCTCGATCCATCCGCGCCAGTCGAGCGCCCCGTGACGTTCGTGCTCGATGGCGCGAAAACGGTCCACGAAGGCGCGCGCCACGGCCTGCTTCCTGATCCTCGACCCTTCCAGGATCTTCGTGACCGCGGTGAGCACCTGTCGCGGCGACACCGGTTTGACGAGGTAGTCGCGGACGTTGGCGCCTAACGCCTCGCGGAGCGTGGCGTCGTCCTCGCTCTTGGTGACCATGACGACCGGGAGCGTGGGGGACAGCTCGCGCACCTCGCGAAAGGCCTCCATGCCGCGCTTTCCCGGCATCTGCTCGTCGAGAAGCAGGACGTCGAAGGGGCGCCGCCGGATGAGTTCCACCGCGTCGTCGGCGTTGGTCGCCACGGTGACGTCGTACCCCTTGTCGGCGAGGAACAGGCGATGCGGCTCGAGCAGTTCGGCCTCATCATCGACCCACAGGACCTGCTTCGGTGGCTGGCCGAGCTTCGGGAACGACGGCATGGCGTGGTAATGTAGGGGATGGCGCGTACGTTTGCCGAGGGACGCTGGAGCCGTAGATTCCCCGCGTGCTCTCCAATCCCCCATACGCCCTCTCGCCGGTCGTGTTCCGGTACCGCGCCCTGCAAGCGCTCGCCGGTCGACTTCCGCTCGGGGGTGAACGCGAACAGGCGATGGCGCTCCTCCTCGGGGCGCGACTCGCCGACGGTTGCACCGCGCGCGCCGCGCTGCCCGGTGAGTTGCGCAAGGCACGCGGCCAGGGCGCACGACACTGGATGGGAACGCTCACCCTGACGCCAGCGGCCCGCACCGCCGCCCAACAGGTTGCCGAGGCCACGGCTGGGGAGTCCCGTGAAAGCGTCGCCGCCGCGCTCGACAAGCTCATGTCGGTCGTCGCCCCGATCCTCGACCCCCCGTCGCGCTCGGAGCTCCGTCAGTTGCTCGTCCAACTGCGCGCGCCGTAGCGCGGTTAGCGGCATGCGAGCCGACGCGTCGGCACGCCGGCCGACGAGCGAGCGATGCGTCTGGGACGCGCGCTGCCCGCGCCTAGGTTGGTCCGACTGCCGCTCCACCCGTCACTCTCGCGCTCACGCATCGCCGATGTCCGCCTCCGACTTGATCCCCCCCGACGACCCCACCGACGACCAAGGTCCGCCTCCCGATGGCGAACCCCAGCAACCGCCGGCGCGCGGTGAGCCGGCGCGCGGTGAGCCGGCGCGCGTGCTGGACGCGGCCAGCTACCTGGAGGGGATCCATGCGGCTGGCGGCACGGCCGACACGCTGTCGACCGGCTTCCCCTCGGTCGACGCCTTGTTAGGCGGAGGCCTCCGGCGCGGCGATCTCGTTGTCCTGGCCGGCGACGTGGGCTGCGGCAAGACGTCGTTGGCCATGGCGATCGCACTCCGTGCGGCCGAGGCGGGGCGCAGCGTCGCCTTCTTCTCGGGGGAGTTCAGCGCCGAGCGGCTGCTGGAGCGCGCGCTCGCCGTACAAGGGAGGGCGCGCGTGGACGACCTGCGCCACGGCCGGCTCGACGAACTGTCGTATGCCGCCGTCGCCAGCGCCGCACTCGCGATGCGCGAGCGCGCACCGCTCTTCGCCCATCTCCCTCCCACCGGAGTGGCCGGGCTGTCCGACCTCCTCATCGAGCACCTCGGCCTCGACCTCCTCGTCGTCGACCCGGTGCAATCACTCGCCCGCGGCGCGCTCCCCATGGACGAGGAACTCGCGCAGGCGGTGCGCGACCTCAAGGGGCTCGCCGTGCGGCGCGACTGCGCGGTGATCCTCGTGTCGCACCTCGCCACGTCGGTTCGCGACCGCGGCGACGCGCGACCGCAGCTGCAGGACCTGGGCGCGTTAGGCTCGCTGCGCCAGCTCGCCGACACCGTCCTCGCCGTCTACCGCGAGGAGCTGTACGAGACGTCGCGCGACGTCGACGGCGCCACCGAGTTGCACGTCCTCAAGCATCGAGGCGGCGGGACCGGCTACGCCGACCTGTACTTCTACAAGCAATGGCTTCGCTTCGAGGACATGGTGGAGCCCGATCGCTGAACGTCGCTCGACCCTTCCCGCGAGATCGGACCCATCTCCCATCCCGCAGCGCGCGCCTATATTTCGCCCCCACCCCTCGCCAGGACCCACGGGACGCGAACCATGGCCGGTCATAGCAAGTGGAAGCAGATCAAGCACTACAAGGCCGCGGCCGACGCCAAGCGCGGCGCGAAATTCACGAAGCTGATCCGGGAGATCACCGTCGCCGCGAAGTTCGGCGGCGGTGACCCCAGCGGAAACCCGCGCCTGCGTACGGCGATCGAAACGGCCAAGGCCGCGTCGATGCCGAAGGAGAACATCGAGCGCGCCGTGAAGAAGGGAACCGGCGAGCTGGAAGGCGTCGACTACGTGGATGTGCTGTACGAGGCGTATGGCCCCGGCGGCGTGGCGCTGATGATCCAGGCGCTCACCGACAACGCCACGCGCACCGTGGCCGAGGTCCGCGCCAAGCTCTCGCGCGGCGGCGGCAACATGGGAACCACCAACTCGGTCTCGTTCATGTTCGACCGGAAGGGACAGATCGTCGTCCCGGCGAGCGCGATGAGCGAGGACGCAGCGCTGGAGAAGGCGCTCGAGGCAGGTGCCGAGGACTTCGTGAAGGAGGACGACGTCTTCGTCATCTCCACCGCACCGGCCGACCTGCACGCCGTGCGCTCGGAGCTGGAAGCGGTCGGTCTCAAGGCGACCGAAGCCGAGCTGTCGTGGATCCCCAAGAGCACCGTGCGCGTGGAAGGCGAGGCCGCGCAGACGCTGCTCAGGCTCATCGAGGCGCTCGAGGACCTCGACGACGTGCAGAAGGTCGACGCGAACTTCGAGATGGACGATGCGGAGCTCGAGAAGGCGTGACGCCGTAGTGCACGGCGACGACTTCGAACGCCCATTCGTGCGCCGACCGCTCCCGTGATCGTACTCGGCGTCGACCCCGGGACCGCCGTCACCGGCTACGGCGTCGTGCGCCCGGGCGAGCGCGGGGTGAGCACGCTGGTCGAGTGCGGCGTGATCCGCACGCGCTCGCGCGACCCGCTCCCCTCCCGCCTCGCCGAGATCTTCGACGGCATCCGTGAACTCATCGACCGCCACCGCCCCGACGCGCTGGCGATCGAGAGCGTTTTCTACGCCCGTAACGTCCGCACGACCGTGACGCTGTCGCAGGCGCGCGGGGTGATCCTGCTGGCTGGGGAACGGGCGGGGCTGGCGATCTACGAGTACCCGCCGTCGGAGATCAAGAAGGCGATCGTCGGGACCGGGGCGGCGACCAAGGAGCAGGTGCAGTTCATGGTCGCGCGGTTGCTGCGCCTGAAAGCGGCGCCGACGCCGGCCGACGCCGCCGACGGAGTGGCGGCGGCGATCACCTGCCTGATGACGGCGCGGGTGGCGACGCTGAGTGGTAGGCCGTTCCGCTGAAGCGCCGAATTGGTGTCAGCGAGTTGGGGGCAGAGTCCCCGAACCACATTCTCGCTGACTCTGACCCCAACTTTCGCCGACCCAAGATCGTGTGCTGAAGAGACTTAGCACTCGAGGCAGTTACTCCAGCCGGCGCCATCGAACCGAGTTTTCCACATTTCCAGCATTGGGGTCAGAGTCACCGAACCAAATTCTCGGTGACTCTGACCCCGATTCCCCCCCGATTTCCGCTGACCCCAATCTCCGTCCCAATCCCCCTCCCCAGATTCCGCCCCCCCCCAACCGCCGCCCCCCGCATCATTCCGCCGCCGCCACCGACTGGGTAGCATCCGGCGAGCCTCCGCGCGCCGAACCGCCCGAGCGACCCCATGATCTCACTCCTCACCGGAACACTCGTCGCCAAGGACCTCGATCGCGCCGAAGTCCTCACCTCGGGCGGCGTGGGCTATGAACTCGCGATCCCACTCGGCACCTACGAGTCGCTCCCGCGTGCCGGCGAGCAGGTGCGCCTCCACACGTCACTCGTCGTGCGAGAGGACGAGTGGCTGCTGTACGGTTTCGCCACGCCCTTCGAGCGCGCGGTCTTCCGCAAGCTCCTTCAGGCCAAGGGGGTCGGCCCGTCGCTCGCGCTCGGGATGCTCTCCACCCTCTCGGCCGAGCGTCTGGTCCGCGCAATCCGCGAGAAGGACATCGCCACCCTGCAGCAGGTTCCGCGCGTCGGGCGCAAGAAGGCGGAGCAACTGATCCTGGACTTGGCCGACAAGCTCGATGAGGTCGCCGCCGGTCCCGTCGACGGGGCGCGAGCGGCCGGTGCCTCGGATGCGGACGCGATCCGCGCCCTCGTCTCCCTGGGCTACGCTGCTCCCGACGCCGAGAAGGCGGTGCGCGCGTCGCGCGACTCGCTGAGCCCCACTGGCGCACCCCCGACCACCGCAGAACTTGTCCGTGCCGCCCTTCCGCTGGTGGGACGGCGATAGCTTCGCGCGTTAGGCGCGGCGCATCGTCCGATTCCCGACTCCCGTCTCCCGCCCACATCTCCCCATGCCCGCCGCACGCACCGCGACCTTCACCGAATCGGTCATCCGCGAGATGACGCGCGTCGCCCAGCAGTATGGCGCGATCAACCTCGCCCAGGGCTTCCCCGACTTCCCGATGCCCGAGGTCATGAAGGACGCCGCCTGCGCCGCGATCCATGGTGACATCAACCAGTACGCGATCACCTGGGGGGCACCGGCGTTGCGGCTGGCGATCGCCGAGAAGTACCACCGCATGTACGACTACACGGTCGATCCCGACAAGCACGTGACGGTGACATGCGGCGCCACCGAGGCGATGGCGGCGGTCTTCCTCGCCCTGCTCGACCCGGGTGACGAGGTGATCGTCTTCGACCCGTTCTACGAGAACTACGGCCCCGACGCCATCCTGGCCGGCGCGCGCCCGGTCTTCGTCCCGCTCGAGCCGCCCGGGTGGAACTTCGACCCACAGCGCCTGCGCGACGCCTTCACCGAGCGCACCAAGGCCATCATCGTCAACACGCCGCACAACCCCACGGGACGCGTCTTCACGCGCGAGGAGCTCGACCTCATCGCCGAGCTGTGCATCGGGAACGACGTCTGGGCCATCACCGACGAGATCTACGAGCACATCCGCTACGCTGGCTCGCACCACGTCCTCGCCACGTGGCCAGGCATGGCCGAGCGGACCATCACGATCTCCGGGCTCTCGAAGACGTTCAGCTGCACGGGATGGCGCCTGGGCTACGCCATCGCGCCGGAGCGCGAGTCGGTGGCGATCCGCAAGGTGCACGACTTCCTCACGGTGGGGGCGCCCGCCCCGTTGCAGCAGGCGGCGGCGGTCGGGATGGCGCTCGACGCCGACTACTACAACCACCTCGCGCTCGACTACCGCGCCCGGCGCGAGATCCTGTGTGACGCGCTGCGCAACGCCGGCTTCACCTTCACCGCGCCCGAGGGAGCGTACTACATCCTGGCCAGCTACGAGTCGATGAGTGCCCTGGGCGACGTCGACTTCGCGCGCTGGCTGGCGCGCGAGGTGGGCGTGGCGACGGTTCCCGGTTCATCGTTCCACGTGGCGGGGGGCGCCCCACGCCACTACGTGCGCTTCGCCTTCTGCAAGCGTGCCGAGACGTTGCAGGCGGCGGCGGAGCGCCTGGCCACGATTCCCGCGCGCGCCTAACGATCCGCGGCTTCGAGCGCCCGCGCCGCGACCGGCAGGTGCAGCTCCGGCGCGGCCACGCCCAGGCGGCGCACCAGCGCCACGAGGGCACCGGACTCCAGCGGGCGCGAGAAGAGGAACCCCTGCCCCACCGCGCACCCCAGCTCGCACAGCGCGCGGCGCTGCACCTCGGTCTCGATCCCCTCGGCCACGATCAGCATGCCGAGACTCTCGCCTAACGCGATGATGGCCCGCACGAGACGCGCATCGAACGACGCCGCCGCCATCGGCGCCACGAACGCCTTGTCGATCTTGAGCATGTCGATGGGAAAGCGCTGCAGATAGCTCAGCGACGAGTAGCCCGTGCCAAAGTCGTCCAGCGCGAGCCGCACGCCCAGGCGCTTGAGATCGCCGAGCACACGCGCCACATCGGCGCTGTCGCGCAGCAGGACGCTCTCGGTGATCTCGAGCGCCAGCTGATCCGGCGACAGGTCGCTCGCCGCCAGGGCGTCGCGCACGTCGCCGAGGAGCGACGGGTCGTGGATATGCCGCGCCGAGATGTTGACGCCGACGACGATCGGTACGCCTTCCTCATCGTGCCAACGTCGTGCGTGGCGACATGCCTCGTGCAGCACCCACCGCTCGATGGGGACGATGAGCCCCGCTTCCTCGGCGATCGGGATGAACGTCGACGGGGAGATCTCGCCACGCACGGGGTGCGTCCAGCGCACGAGCGCCTCGGCGCCCACCACCTGACGGTCGCGCAGCCTGATCACCGGCTGGAAGACCAGCCGCAACTCGCCAGCATCGATGGCGCGGCGCAGGTCCGCCTCGACGTCGAGGCGCATCGCCATCGCCTCGTACATGTGCGGCTCGTAGGCCGCGCAGCCGTCCTTCCCGCGCGACTTGGCGAGGTACATCGCCAGGTCGGCGTTTCGCATCAGCTCCACTGGCGTGACGGCATCGCGTGTGGTCGCGATCCCGATGCTCACGCACACATGGATCTCCTTCCCGGCAATCGTGATCGGGTCGCGCAACGCCGAGAGGACGCGGGCCGCGACCGAGGTCGGCATCTCCACATCCTCCACTCCCTCGAGGAGGATGGCGAACTCGTCGCCGCCCAGGCGCGCCAGCGTGTCGCCGTCGCGAAGCTGTGACGCCACACGCGCGCCCGTCTCCACCAGGAGGGCGTCGCCAGCTGCATGCCCCAGCGAATCGTTGATGCGCTTGAAGTCGTCGAGGTCGAGAAAGAGGAGCGCCACCGACCCCGGCGCGCGCGCCGCGCGGCGGCAGGCGTGGTCGAGTCGATCCTGAAAGAGCGTGCGGTTGGCCAGCTGCGTGAGTGGATCGTGCAGCGCCTGGTGCGTGAGCTTCTGTTCCAGCTCCGAACGTTCGGTGACGTCGCGCGAGTTGAGCACGATGCCGCGCACAGCCGGCTCGTCGAGGAGACAGGTGGCCACGTGCTCGGCCAGGACCACGCGTTCATCCGAGGCGCGCAGGCGCCACTCGCCGCGCACCGACTCGCGCCCCGCCGCCACCGCTCTCCCCAGCAGGCGCACCGCGGCCGGGACATCATCTTTCTCAACCAGCGACAGCAGGCGCGCGCCGACCACGTCTTCCGTGCGCATCGCCAGCGCCTTCACGGCTGCAGGGCTCGCGTAGGTGACCGTGAAGTCACCGTCGACGATGAGGAGCATCTCCGAGGCGTGCTGCACGAGGGCTCGGAAGCGCGCCTCGCTCTCGCGCGCGGCGGCGGCGCCCACCAGGCGGGCGTTCTCGTTGAGCGCAAGCCACTGGCGCAGGAGGACCAGCACCGTCACGACGACCGCGCCGACCGCCAGGACTCGCGGTGCCGTCGTTCCGGTAAAGGCACGGTAGCCGATGGCGAGCAGGTACACGAACGCCGTTGCCACGTAGGGGAGTCCCGCCGGGCGCGTCCGAATCGCCGACGGCTCTCCATGCGCATACACGCGGCGCGCCATGACGCGCTGCCAGTGCGCGGCCATCGCCATCAGCGCCACCGGGATCGTCCAGGCGACGTCGAGCCAGCTCCCCACGTGGTATCTGCCGTGCGCCATGCGAGACGAGTAGGTCACGTCTGCGCCCATCATCGCGACCAGCGCCAGCGTGAGCAGCAGCGCCGTTCCATGCCGGCGCATGGCCGGTTCGCGCATCCAGAGCGTCGTCGCGCCGAGCAGGAGCACGACGTCGCCGGCGGGATACACCAGGAGGGTGGCCAGCGCACGCCCGGGCATGCGCTCGAGCACCGCACCGTCGGGGAGGGCGAAGTGGACGATCGCGACGCCACCCGCCACGATGACGAGCGCCGCGTCGATCCAGTGCGTGGCCACGCGGAAGCCCGCGCGCGACGGTTGCGGCAGCCGGAGGATTCCCGCCAGCAGCAACGGATACGAGAGGAGATAGATGGCGTCGAGCCACGACAGCGGCGGCGGGGCGCCCCACCCGGATTCGACGACGAAATACGCCGCGTAGAACACCCACTGCGTGACGACCGCGAGCGACAGCAGGCGCCAGGCATCGCGCGACTCTTCGTCGACACGTGCATCGGTCGACACGCGCCACGCCGCGAGGGCCAGCAGGGCGTAGCTGACCACGCTCGCGCACAGCTGCACCACGTGCCGCATGTCGCGCGTGGTGCCGGGCACCAGCTGCAACACCGCGAGCAGCGCCACGTGCGCCCCCACGGCGCCGACGATCAGCGCGGTGTCCGCGATCGAACCAACGCGACGACGCATCTACGACGTCGCCCCGAAACGCCGACGACCGCCAGCGGCGGCACGGCCGCCGCGAAGCGCTCGCGGAGCGGGAGTGAGGCAGGGGGCGATGAGCGACATGGTCTCCCGCTGAGTCTCGACCGCCGCTTTCTGGAACTGCACAGGTCGAGCAGCCGCGAGGACAAGCAGCCTGCCCCAGCGTAGGTTGGGGATGTGAGGCTTGCCCGACTGCGGGTCGGGAGCATAGCGGTGGCCGATCCGTGCAGTCGTTGCGGTTCGCGTAGTTCAAGAGCTCTTAACACGGAGTCGTTGCGGTTCGCGTAGTTCAAGAGCTCTTAACACGAAGGACTCACGGAGGAACGGAGGCACACGGGGGAGACCTTTTCACTGTTGTACTCCGTGGTCCTCCGTGCCTCCGTGCCTCCTCCGTGTTAAAGGCAGTTGCTGTTGCCGTTGCCGTTGAAGTCGCGGACGGCCCCGTCACCCAAGCCAATCCCGCTCACCCCCCCCCGCCCCCGCGCCACCGCCACACGAACCCCATCACGACAACTCCCGCCTCCAAGCACGCCCCCACTCCCCCGATCTTTGTTTTCGGCGTTCATTCGGCCCATATTCCCCGCGGTCGCCCGCGCGCCAAAACCCGCGCCCGCGCTCACACCCGCGCCACGCCCACGCGGCAAGAGTCTGCCCCGCACGCCGCCCCGTCCCCCGTCTCCCGTCCCCCGTCCCCTTCCGCCCTCCCGTGCCTCGCGAAATCACGACGCCCGACGAACTCCCCGAGGAAGGACCGGTCGAGCTCTCACTCCGACCGCAACGGCTCGGCGAGTTCATCGGGCAGACGAAGGTCAAGGAGAGCCTGCGCATCTCCATCGATGCCGCACTCACCCGGCGTGAGCCGCTCGATCACACGCTCTTCTTCGGCCCGCCCGGCCTTGGCAAGACGACGCTGGCCGAACTCATCGCTCGCGAACTCGGCGTCAACATCCGCACAACATCGGGCCCGGCACTGGAGAAGCCGGGCGACCTGGTGGGGACGCTCACCAACCTGCGCGAAGGTGACATCCTCTTCATCGACGAGATCCATCGCCTGCGCCCGGTGATCGAGGAGTTCCTCTATCCCGCCATGGAGGACTACCGCATCGATATCCGCCTCTCGGAAGGGCCCAAGGCGCAGACGATCACCATGCCCATCGAGCGCTTCACGCTCATTGGCGCCACCACGCGCCAGGGGATGCTCACGCCGCCCATGCGTGCGCGCTTCGGCATCGTGCAACGGCTCAACTACTACCCGGCCGAGGATCTCGAACACATCGTGCGCCGCACCGCGGAGGTGCTGCGCGTCGAGGTCGATGCCGCGGGCGCCCACGAGATCGCGCGCCGCTCGCGCGGGACGCCACGCATTGCCAACCGCCTCCTGCGCCGCGTGCGCGACTACGCACAGGTGCGCGCCGATGGCGCCATCACGCGCGACGTGGCCGACGTCGCGTTGCAGCTGCTGGACGTGGACCAGTTCGGCCTCGACGACATGGACGCGCGCATCCTCCGCGCCATCATCGAGAAGTTCGAGGGCGGACCGGTCGGCGTCGGCTCCATTGCAGCCGCGGTGGCCGAGGACGCCGGAACGATCGAGGAGGTCTACGAACCCTTCCTCGTCCAGAATGGCTTCCTGCAACGCACCCCGCGCGGACGCGTCGCCACATCGCTCGCATACCGGCACTTCGGCTTCACGCCGCCGACCACCAGCGAGGCGCAGCCCGAGCTGTTCTGACGCGCTCCGCGCACGAGGTCATGCCTCCCCAGGGCGCGCCTGCCGCGAGGCGCCGAGCACGCTTTTCATCCGCCACTTCACGTCCCTCTCTTGTCCGGCGCACCGCCGTCAGGCGAGCTTTGTGTGCTGCTCGCAGGAAATCGGTTACCAGTTTCCCGCCTCATTCGAGCGACCACGACATCCATGAACGTTGGAATCCCAAGGGAGCGATTCCCCGGCGAGCGCCGGGTGGCCGCTATCCCTGACTCGGTGAAGAAGCTGGCCAAGCTTGGCTTCGCGGTGCGAGTCGAGACGAACGCCGGCCTCGCCGCCGGCTTCGACGACGCCGCGTATCTCGCTGCCGGTGCCACCATCGCCCCCCCGGATCAGGTCTGGGCGAGTGAAGTCATTGCCAAGATCCGGCCCCCCGCCGACGACGAGATCGCGCGGCTCAACGCATCGCAGACCGTCATCAGCTACCTGTATCCCGCCTTCAATGGCGAGACGGTGCAGAAGCTCGCCGCGCGCGGCGTGAGCGCGATTGCGATGGACCAGGTCCCGCGCACGACGCGCGCGCAGAAAGTCGATGCGCTGTCGTCGATGGGGAACCTGTCCGGCTATCGCGCCATCATCGAAGCGGTCAACGTCATGCAGCGTCCGCTGCGCGGCCAGTCGACCGCCGCGGGGAAGATTCACCCCGCCAAGGTGCTCATCATCGGCGCCGGCGTCGCTGGACTCGCGGCGATTGGTGCGGCGCGCGCACTCGGCGCCATCGTCCGCGCCTTCGACACGCGCCCCGCCGCCAAGGAACAGGTGGTGTCGATGGGCGCCGAGTTCCTCGAGATCACCCTCGAGGAAGACGGGAGCGGTCAGGGGGGCTACGCGAAGGAGATGAGCCCCGCCTTCATCGAGGCGGAGATGGCGCTCTTCCTGGCGCAGGCCAGGGAAGTCGACATCATCGTCACCACGGCGCTCATCCCGGGCAAGAAGGCCCCGACGCTGATCACCGCCGAAATGGTCAAGGCGATGAAGCGCGGCTCCGTCGTGGTCGATCTCGCCGCCGAGCAAGGCGGAAATTGTGAACTGACGCAACGCGACCAGGCGGTCGACGTGAACGGCGTGACCGTGATCGGCTACACCGACCTCCCGTCGCGCATGGCGCAGCAGGCGTCGACGCTGTACGCCACGAACATCACGCACCTGCTCGAGGAGATGGGCGGTGCGGAGAAGTTCGCGCTGTCAGAGGACAACGACATCGTTCGCCCGATGACGGTGCTGAACGCGGGCGCGATGAAGTGGCCGCCGCCAGCCCCCGCCGCCGCCCCTCCGGTACCGAAGCCCGCTGCTCCCAAGGCGCCGATCTACGGGCAAGCGCACGGCGCACCCACCGGCGGCCCCTCGAGTTCAGGGAAGTGGGTCCTCCTCGTCGCCGGTCTCGCGCTGCTTGGGATCGGGCTCGCCGCCCCGGCGACGTTCATCACGCACTTCACGGTCTTCGTCCTCGCCTGCTTCATCGGCTACCAGGTGATCTGGAGCGTGACGCCGGCGCTGCATACCCCGCTCATGAGCGTGACCAACGCGATCAGCGGCATCATCGTCATCGGCGGCATGCTGCAGGTGCGGGGGAGCTCCGCGGCTTCCCTCGTCGGGCTTGCCGCCGTCGTCCTCGCCACGATCAACATCGCCGGCGGTTTCCTCGTCACGCAGCGCATGCTGAGGATGTTCCACCGGTGAGCGACTCCCTTCTCAATTCTGCCTACATCGGCGCCGCCGTCCTCTTCATCCTGAGCCTCAAGGGGCTCTCGCACCCCGAGACGGCGCGGCGCGGCAACCTGTACGGTGCCATCGGGATGGCGATCGCCGTCCTCGCGGTCGCGATCCAGGCGCAAATCATCACGTCGCCGCTCCTCATCGGCGCCATCCTCGTGGCCGGCGGCGTCGGCGCGGTCCTCGCGGCCCGCGTGCAGATGACGTCGATGCCGCAGCTCGTCGCCATCCTGCACTCCTTCGTTGGGGCGGCGGCGGTGCTGGTCGGCGTCTCCGGCTACCTCGCCCCGCTGGCGCAGCTCGAGGGCGCGGAAAAGACGGTGCACGGCGTGGAGACATTTCTCGGCGTCTTCATCGGGGCGCTCACCTTTACCGGGTCGGTCATCGCGTGGGGGAAGCTGCAGGGAGTCATCCGCAGCAAGCCCCTCCTCCTCCCCGGGCGCCACCTGATCAACGTGGCGATGCTCGTGGCGTCGCTCTGGCTCGGCGTCCTGTTCGTGCAGGACGGGCCGCAGGCCATGCAGTCGCTCCTGATCATGACGGCGATTTCCGGCATCATCGGGATCCACCTCGTGATGGCGATCGGCGGCGCCGACATGCCTGTCGTCGTCTCGATGCTCAACTCCTACTCCGGGTGGGCGGCGTCGGCGGCGGGCTTCATGCTCAACAACGACCTGCTCATCATCACCGGGGCGCTGGTCGGGTCGTCAGGTGCAATCCTGAGTTACATCATGTGCAAGGCGATGAACCGCTCGTTCATCTCCGTCATCCTCGGCGGCTTCGGGGCCGACGAGGGGGCCGCCCCCGCCGGCGGCGCCAAGGTCGAGGGCGAGATGATCGCCACCTCCGCCGAGGACGTCGCCGACCAGCTCAAGCAGGCGCGCTCGGTCATCATCGTCCCGGGCTACGGGATGGCGGTGGCCCACGCGCAGCACCCGCTCCGCCAGATCGTCGAGGTCCTGCGCAAGCAGGGGACGACGGTGCGCTTCGCGATCCACCCGGTGGCCGGGCGCCTCCCGGGACACATGAACGTCCTCCTCGCCGAGGCCAACGTTCCGTACGACATCGTCCTCGAGATGGACGAGATCAACCAGGACTTCCCGGAAACCGACGTCGTGCTCGTGATCGGCGCCAACGACATCGTGAATCCGAGCGCACTGGACGATCCCAACTCGCCGATTGCCGGGATGCCGGTGCTGCGCGCGTGGGACGCCGAGAGCTGCATCGTCTTCAAGCGTGGCAAGGGGGCGGGTTACGCCGGCGTGGAGAATCCGCTCTTCTTCAAGCCCAGGACGCGCATGCTGTACGGCGACGCCAAGGCGACGGTCGACTCGCTGCTCAAGCTGCTGCAGGGCTGACGCGAATCGGCGCAGGGAACACGATCGCCGGGTGCACGGGCTTGGACGAGCCGCCGCACCCGGCGATTTTGCATCACCGCGCATGCCGATGCTCACGCCGACCTACCTCACCTCCGCCTTCGACTTCGACCTCCCGGAGTCGTCCATCGCCCAGTCGCCCAGCGACCGGCGCGATGCGTCGCGGCTGATGGTGGTCGATCGCGCCAGCGGGACGATTGCGCACCGCACCTTCGCCGACCTGGCCGACTATGTCCCGTCGGGTGACGTGCTCGTCCGCAACACGACGAAGGTGATCCGCGCCCGCCTGCTGGGCCGGCGCGACTCCGGCGCCCCGGCAGAGGTGATGCTGCTCAAGTCGTTAGGCAACCACCGGTGGGAGGCACTAGTGCACCCCGGCGGGAAGCTGAGGCCCGGGCGCGTGGTGCACGTGGCGCCGGGCGTCGACGTGCGCATCGACGAGGTGACCGAGCGCCGCACCCGCGTAGTGACACTGCAGTCGTCGATGGACGATGCCGACGCCATCGAGGCACACGGACACATCCCGCTCCCGCCGTACATCCACCGCGGTGATGCCACCGCCGACGCGGAGCGCTACCAGACGGTGTATGCCCGCGAAGCCGGGTCGGTCGCCGCGCCGACGGCAGGGCTGCACTTCACCCCATCGCTCCTCGACACGCTGGTGACGCGCGGTGTGCAGCTGGCGGATGTGGTGCTGCATGTCGGCGCGGGGACGTTCAAGCCGGTCGAGCACGACGACGTCGCCGCACACGTGATGCACGAGGAGTGGTACGCCGTGAGCGCGCGCTCGGCGGCGCAACTCAACGCCGCGCGCGACGCCGGTGCCGCGCTGTGCGGCGTGGGGACGACGACGGTGCGCACGCTGGAATCCAACCTCGACGCCCGGGGACGCTTCCATCCGGGCCAGGGCGAAACGACGATCTTCATCTATCCCCCGTATCGCATTCGCGCGGTCGACCACCTCGTCACCAACTTTCACCTGCCGCGCTCCACGCTCCTCATGCTCGTGGCCGCCTTTGCCGGCTACGACCTGGTCATGGAGGCGTACCGCGTCGCGGTGCGCGACGGATACCGCTTCTACTCCTACGGCGATGCAATGCTCATCCTCTGAGGGTTGGCCGCGGCCGCATGGCACAGGGTCCCGCCCGGCCCGGCGCGTTCGCGCACAGGCGCTGGTCGCGCTCGCGGTGCTCGTCGTGCTCGCCGGCGCCTGCGTGACCACCACCACGCGCGAGTGGCTCCCCTCCCCCGCCAACCCGACCTACACCGCCGCCTCGTCGCAGCCGGTGCTGGCGGAGTACGTGCGGCTGCAATGCGCCGCGTTGCGCAAGGCGCAGCACCCGGACACCGGCAGCGCACGCTTTGTCGTCGACGTCGACACCGCGGGGCGGGCCACCCGCGCCCAGGTCGTGCGCGCCACCCCCGACGAGCTGCTCGACGGCGTCTTCGGCACCGTGGCGGCCCAGCTGCGCTTTCCAGCCGCCCCCCGGGCGCGTCGCGAACCGGTCGACATCGCCTACCGCTGCGACGGCGACCAGGCGCACGTCACCGTGACCGCCGCGACCGCCGCGGCGGCGGCGGCATCCAATCACTAGCGGCCGCCCCCTCGTGATCGCTCCCGGCTTCGTCTTCGAGCGCCTGGCCACCGACGGCCAGGCCCGCGCCGCGCACTTCTCCACCCCGCACGGCGTGATCGAGACGCCGAGCTTCATGCCGGTGGGGACGCTGGCCACGGTCAAGGCGCTCGACCCCGAGGACCTGCACACCGCCGGCGCGCAGATGATCCTCGCCAACGCCTATCACCTGCACCTCCGCCCCGGCGACGAACTGGTGCGCGACATGGGCGGCCTCCATCGCTTCATGCAGTGGAGTGGCCCCATCCTCACCGACTCGGGCGGCTTCCAGGTCTTCTCGCTCGAGACGCTGCGCACCATCACCGAGGAGGGCGCCGAGTTCCGATCGCACATCGACGGCTCCAGGCGCTTCTTCTCCCCCGAGCGCGTGATGCAGATCGAGCGCAACCTGGGCGCCGACGTGATCATGCAGTTCGACCACGTCATTCCCGGACAGTCGGACGCGGCCGCCGCGCGCGACGCCAGCGAGCGATCGCTGCGCTGGCTGGAGCGATGCCGCACGGAGTTCGAGCACCTGCGCGCCGAGCATGGCGACAGCCACGGACACCCGCAGGCGCTCTTCCCCATCGTGCAGGGCGGGATCCACGCCGAGCTGCGGCGCGAGGCGGCGCGCGCCATCCGCTCGGCCGGCGACTGGGTGGGCTTTGGCATCGGTGGACTCTCCGTGGGCGAAGCCAAGCCCGACATGTACGCCATGCTCGACGTGCTCGAACCCGAACTCCCGGCCGACCGCCCACGCTACCTGATGGGCGTGGGCTTCCCCGAGGATCTCATCGAGGGAGTGCGGCGCGGCGTCGACCTGTTCGACTGCGTGGCCCCCACGCGCATGGGGCGCAACGGGACCGCCTTCACCAGCGAGGGGCGCCTCAACGTCAAGCGCAACGACCTGCGGGCCGACGCGCGAGCGCTCGATCCGTCCTGCGATTGCGCCACCTGCCGCCGCTTCTCGCGCGCCTACCTGCGCCACCTGTACGTGAGCGACGAGATCCTGGGACTGCGCCTCCTTTCGCTGCACAATGTACATTTCCTGCTCACCCTCATGCGCCAGGCACGCCGCGCGATACTCGAGCACCGTTTCGAGTCGTGGGCCGGCGACTGGCTCCAACGCCTGACGGCTCGCGCCTCCCTTCCAGAATGACCGCGCTCTTCCTCCCAGTGCCGTTCCTGCTCCAGGCAAGCGGCGGCATGACGCAGTTGCTTCCGTTCATGTTCCAGATCGCGGCGATCTTCGGGATCTTCTACTTCCTGATGATCCGCCCGCAGCAGAAGCAGCGGAAGGAACACGAGGCTCGCCTGCGCGCCCTCAAGCGTGGCGACACCATCGTCACCACCGGTGGCCTGGTGGGCGAAGTGATGCACATCAAGGAATCGTCGAAGGATGGCGCCGCCGTGAAGTCGATGGACGATCACCTCACGATCAAGAGCGGGGAGTCGCGCGTGGTGGTCGAGCGCGGCAAGGTGGCGCGTGTCCTCACCGGCGAACCGTCCGCTTCGCCCAGCGCGTGAGCCTGCTCCCGATCCAGGTCCTCGGCGCCTCGATCCTGCGCGTCGAGACGACTCCGGTGGCCGAGATCACCGATGAGCTGCAGCTGCTCATCGACGACATGTTCGAGACCATGCACGCCGCGCAGGGCATCGGGCTCGCCGCGCCGCAGGTGGGGCGCAGCGAGCGGTTGGCGGTGATCGAGATCGAGGGGGAGCGGTTCGTCCTCATCAACCCCGAGATCGTCGAGGAAGGCGGGAACGACAAGGCGGAGGAAGGGTGCCTCTCGATTCCCGAGATCTATGGCGACGTGGAGCGCTCGTCGACGGTCGTGGTGCACGCGATGGACCGCGAGGGAAAGCACTTCGAGATTGCGGCTGACGGCCTCCTCGCGCGCTGCCTGCAGCACGAGATCGACCACCTGCACGGCAAGCTCTTCATCGACTACCTGTCGTTCCTCAAGCGCCGCGCCGCGCTGGCCAAGTGGGAGCTGCAGAAGTCGAAGTATCCCGATTCACTCCGCATCCTCACGCCGGAAGTGGTGAAGCAGTTGCGGGAGGATCACGCGCACGACGACGAACGGCTCTAGGCCCGCGATGCGCGTCCTGTTCTGGGGCACCCCGGACTTTGCCTGTCCGCCGCTGCGCGCCCTGCTGGGCGAGGGCTACGACGTGGTCGGGGTCGTGACGCAGCCCGACAAGCCGCAGGGACGCTCCCGCTCCATCCTCGTCCCCTCCCCGGTAAAGGTCATCGCCGAGGAGGAAGGACTCCCGCTCCTGCAACCGGAGAAGCCGCGCGGGGAGGAGTTCGAGGCCGCGCTGCGCTCGCTCGCCCCCGACCTCTCGGTGGTCGTCGCCTACGGACATATCCTGCCGCAGTCGGTGATCGACCTTCCCCCGTTAGGCACGCTCAACATCCACGCCTCGCTCCTCCCGCGCTGGCGCGGCGCCGCCCCCATCCAGGCCGCCATCCTCGCCGGCGACGCCGAGTCGGGGGTCTCGATCATGCGAATGGTGCGGCGCATGGATGCCGGCCCCGTCATCCGGCAGGCCCCGACGCCCATCCTCGACGACGAGACCTACGGCGAGTTGCAGCTGCGGCTCTCGGAGCTGGGCGCGCTGGCCATCGTCGAGGCGCTCACCCTCATGTCGCTCGGCTCCACCAACGAGGTCGTGCAGGACGAGTCGCTGGCGACCTACGCACCGAAGGTCGAGCGCGAACAGGCACAGGTGGACTGGGCGCGCGACGCGCGTGACGTGGCGCGCGCCGTGCGCGCCTATGACCCCCGCCCCGGAGCCTTCACCCTCCAGCGCGGACTCGACGTGAAGCTCTTCGGCGTGCGCGTCGCCCCCGACGCCCACGGCGACCCGGGCGCCCTCCTCGCCATCGACGAGAGCGGGATGCTCGTGGCCTGCGGCAGCGGTGGCGGCGTGCGCATTGGCTATGTGCACCCCGCCGGAAAGCGCCGACTGGCGGCCCTGGACTGGGCGCAAGGGCGCGGCATCGCCGTCGGCGACGTGCTCGGGGCGAGCGTGTGACTTCGGCTGGCCAGGGCGCCGCCGGCGCCAACGCCGACGCAGCGGAACGCATCCGCGCCTCTTTTGCCCGCCAGTCGTTCATGACGCTCCTCGGCGCCGAGCTCTCGCGCGTGGAGCGGGGCGTGGTCGAGATCGCGATCGCCCGGCGAGACGACCTGCTCCAGCAGCACGGCTTTCTGCACGCGGGAGTCCTCACCTCGCTCCTCGACTCGGCGTGCGGCTACTCGGCGCTCACCGTGATGGACGGCGATAGCGGCGTGATGAGCATCGAGTTCAAGGTCAATCTGCTCGCCCCTGCAGCCGGCGACCGCTTCCTGGTCAGGGGTGAGGTGCTCAAGGCGGGCAAGACCGTTGTGGTCTGTCGCGGCGATGCCTACGCGATGGACGGCGAGGAGCCGCGCCTGGTCGCGGCGATGCAGGCGTCGATGATGGCGGTGCGCGGCAAGGCCAGCGTCCGCGACTGAGCGGCGCTGCCGTCCTCATGAAGAACCTCTCCCTGCATCAGCCGCATCATTTCGGCGTGACCTGATCAACTGCTGAGCACGCTATTGATGTAGCAGCTTTGGCGCATTGCCATGACAAGTCGCCGAGGGTATCGTGAGGTCCCCCGATCTCCGCCGACCGCGTCACGGGGCCAGGCGTGGTTCTCTTTGTCCCCACGTCCACTCGGCGCCCCGAAATGACATGTCACATCCGCCTTCACGTGATGCACGTGTGACCATGGCCGGACATAAGCACGAACAGGTCTTTTCGATTCTGAGGCGCGAGATCCAGTCTGGTCGCTGGCGGATCGGCGATCGCCTGCCGTCGGAGGCCGAGCTCGTCCAGCGATTCGGTCACTCGCGCATCACCATCGGGAGGGCGCTGCGCGACCTGCAGGCCGAAGGGGTCATCGAGCGCCGCGCCGGCTCGGGGACCTATGTGCGAGGCCCCAGCACCAACAGCTCGCTCTCCTTCGGCCTCCTGATTCCCGACCTGGGCGTCACTGACATCTTCGAGCCGATGTGCCAGGGGATGATGGACTCGCGCCTGGCGCGGCAGCACGCGCTCGTGTGGGGGAGCGGCGCCGGTGACGACGACGCGCGCCCTCTCTCCAAGTCGGAGCGGGCGTGGGAGCTGGCGCAGCACTATCTGGAGCGCGGGATCTCGGGGCTCTTCTTTGCCCCGCTCGAGCATGTGACCGACAAGGACGCCGTCAACCTGCGCATCGCGAAGGCGTTCGACGACGCGCGGATCCCCATCGTCCTCCTGGACCGTCCGCTCACCCCCTTCCCCAACCCGGGGCGGCACGACGTGGTCGGCATCGACAACCGAACCGCGGGATTTGTCGTCGCCGACCACCTGCTCAAGCTGGGCTGCCGCCGCCTCGCCTTCGTGGCCATCCCCAACGCCGCGGCGACCGTAGACGCGCGCGAAGCCGGCTACCGCGAGGCGCTGTACAGTCGCCACGCCCTGGTGGATCGAGAGCTGGTACGTCGACTCGACCCCGACGACGAGTCGGCCGTGGGCGACCTGATGCGACAGCGGCCGGACGGGATCGTCTGCGCCAACGACCGGACCGCGGGGCGACTGATGCACGCGCTGCGCCGATTGGGGCACGCCGTGCCGCGCGATGTGCGGCTGGTTGGCATCGACGACGTGGAGTACGCCTCGCTGCTGCCGATTCCCCTCACCACGCTGCGCCAGCCCACGCGGCAACTAGGCGAAGTGGCGCTGGGTGTAATGCTGTCGCGCATTGCGCAGCGCGACCTTCCGCCGCGCGACGTGCGCATACCGTGCGAGCTGGTGGTGCGGGAGTCGTGCGGCGCCAAGGGCGACCGCTGACCCCCGGGCTACCGCCCTCGCCGCTATCTTGTGGTCATGACTCCCACCGATGGATCGCGTGCCCCCGGCTCGACCTTGGTTCGGGGCGGGGTCACCGATGCACGCACCGCCGCCGCCGAGATCATGGCCGACTTGCGCGGAGGCGACCTGCTGGACGTCGCCTTCGAGCGACGCGCCGGGGAGCTCGACGCGCGCGATCGCCGGTGGGTGCAGGAACTGGTGTACGGGACGCTGCGCCGTCGCGCGCACCTGGACGCGGCGCTCGCCGCGCGCGTGCGCGGGGGGCTGGCCCGTCTCGACGCCGACCTGACCGACATCCTGCGCCTGGGCACCTATCAGCTCCTGCACATGGGCTCCGTTCCGCCGTACGCGGCCATTGCCCAGAGCGTGGAGCTGGCCAAGCGACGCCACGGCATCGGGGCCAGCAAGCTCGCCAACGCCGTGCTGCGCCGCACCGATCGCGAACGCGACACGTCGCCGCCAGCCGCAAGCATTGCCGCCGACGGCGGCGCGACGGGCGACGGCGACGACGCCATCGATCAGCTGGCGCTCGAGGGGTCGCACCCGCGCTGGCTCGTGGCGCGCTGGGTACAGCGCTTCGGGATGGACGAGGTGCGCCGGTTGCTCGCGCTGAACAACGTCGAGGCCCCGATGGTGCTGCGCCCGTGGGGAATCGTGCGCGAGCAGTTGGAGGCGATGCTGGAGTCGTCGGGGGTAGCGGTGGAGGATGCACCGCTGGTCGACGACGGGCTCGCCGTGACCGGGCACGTGGCGCTGGCCGAAGTGGGGGCGTTTCGCCAGGGGCTCTTCTTCATCCAGGACCCGGCCGCAACGCTGGTCACGCGCTACGCGGCCTTTCCGCCAGGCGCAACGGTCATCGACCTCTGCGCGGCGCCGGGGGGCAAGTCGCTCGAGCTCGCCCGCACCGCGGCGCACGTCGTCGCCTGCGATCGTTCGCCGGCGCGGCTGGAGCGCATGCGGCGTAACCTCGAGCGCCTCGACGTTCACCACGTCACGCTCGTGGCCACCGACGCGCGCGACCGTGCGCTCGCGCCGGCCGAAACCGTGCTCGTCGACGCGCCCTGCACCGGGACGGGGACCTTTCGCCGACACCCGGACGCGCGCTGGCGCCTCAAGGTCTCCGACCTCGCGGTGAGCGCCGCCTCGCAGCGCGCGATCCTGCGCGCCGCCGCGGAACTCGTTAGGCCCGGCGGCGTGCTGGTCTACAGCACCTGCTCGCTCGAACCGGAGGAGAACGAGGCGCAGGTGACGCAGTTCCTCGCCGAGCACGCGGACTTCTCGCTCGAACCGCCCCCCGCCGGCACCGTTCCGCCATCGACGCTCGACGCCGGGATGCTGCGCGTCCTGCCGCAGCGGCACGGTGTCGACGGTGCCTTCGCCGCGCGGCTGCGCCGGCGTGCCTGACGAGGACCCACGCGTGCCCTCACCACAGCGCCTGCGCGCCATCCTCCTCCACGTGGCCGTCGCCCTCGCCGGCTTTCTCGGCGCCTACCTCCTCGTTGCCTTCGTCATCCTCCCCGACGACGTCATGGCCGGCGACATCACCATCCCCGGCGTGGTGGGGCTGACGCAAGCCGACGCGCAGCGCCGCCTCACCGGGCTGGGGCTCAAGGTGGCGTTTGGCGAGGAACGCTTCTCCGCCGACGCCCCCAAGTCCACCGTCCTGTCGCAGAACCCCACGGCCGGAACCACCGTTGCCCCCGGCACCTCGGTCACGCTCGACGTGAGCGCCGGCCAGCAGCGCTCGACCATTCCCGCGCTCGTTGGCCTCTCGCGCGCCGACGCCGAGGCCGCGCTGCGCAAGGCCGGGTTGCAGCTGGGGCAGGTGCAAGAGCAGAGCTCTGACTCGGCGCGCGGCCTGGTCGTCGACTCCAAGCCCGCCGAGGGCCAGGTGGTCCCCACGGCCACGCGCGTCGACCTCGTCGTCAGCGCCGGCCCGGCGCAACTCACCATGCCCGACGTGGTGGGGCGCGACGTCGAGTCCGCCACCGCCTTCATTGCCCAACTCGGCCTCATCGCCGCGCCGGCCGAGTACGATCCCACGTCGACGCTCCCGCGCGGGACGGTCGTGGGCCAGTCGCCGGCCGCGGGCTCGGCCATTGCCGCCGGCACCAACGTCACGCTTCGCGTCGCAGGCTCTCCATGAGCGTCCGCATTGCCCCGTCCATCCTCAGCGCCGACTTCGCCAGGCTGGGCGACGAGATCGCCATGTGCGAAGCCGGCGGCGCCGACTGGATCCACATCGACGTGATGGACGGCTGCTTCGTCCCCAACCTCACCTACGGCGCCAAGGTCATCGAGACCTGCCGCCGCCTGACCACGCTGACGCTCGACGTGCACCTGATGGTCGTCGAGCCCGAGAAGTACTTCGACAGCTTCGCCAAGGCCGGCGCCGACGTCATTACCATCCACCAGGAAACCGCGCCGCACCTGCACCGCCAGCTCGCGCGCATTCGCGAGTTGGGGTGCCGCGCCGGCGTGACGATCAACCCGTCCACGCCGGTGGCCTCGCTGGCCGACGTCGCCACCGACGTCGACATGATCCTCATCATGTCGGTGAACCCGGGATACGGCGGGCAGACATTCATCCCGCGCTCGCTCGACAAGATCCGCCAGGCGCGCGCGCTGCTCGACGGCGCCGGCAATCGCGACGCGATGGTCGAGGTGGACGGCGGCGTGGCGCGCGAAACGATCGCCGCGTGCTGGCGCGCCGGCGCCGACACCTTCGTCGCCGGCAACGCGATCTTTGCCGCGAAGAATCCGCGTGCCGAGATCGCCGCGTTGCGCGCCCTCTGCTCGGAGACGGTGTGAGCACCACGCGTCAGTGGCAGCTCGTGGGCCTCATCGTCGCGTTCCTCGGCGCGGGGCTCATGTACGCCGGCACGGCAGGTGTAGGGAACGTCGAGGCCGTCCGCGTGGGGGCGAAGGCGCCGAACTTCCACGCCGCCACACTCGATGGCACCGCCCAAACCAGGACGCTCGCCGACTACAAGGGCGAAGTGCTCCTGGTGAACCTGTGGGCCACGTGGTGCGGCCCCTGCGTCGTCGAGATGCCGAGCATCCAGCGCCTCTACGACCGCTATCGCGACAAGGGGCTCAAGGTGGTCGCCGTCGCCGTGGACGACCCGGGCTACGAACAGCGGGTGCTCGACTTCGTCGCCGAGCGCAAGCTCACGTTCGAGATCCTGCACGAGGGGACGGGGAAGATCGAGGCGCTGTTCCAGACGCAGGGCATTCCGGCCACCTTCCTCATCGGGCGCGATGGGCGCATTCGCAAGCTGAGCCTCGGCGCCGACGACTGGGACTCGCCCGCCAACCGCGCCGTCGTCGCGCAGCTGCTCGGCGTCGAGGAGACCGGCGCCCCGTGAGCGAGACGCCGGCGCAAGGGCGCCGCTGATGCGCATCCTCGCGCTCGAGACGTCCTGCGACGAGACCTCGGCCAGCGTGGTGGAGGGAAACGGCGCGCGGGTGCAGCTGCAATCGCTCGTCATCCTCTCGCAGGATGTGCATCGCGTCTTTGGCGGCGTGGTCCCCGAGATTGCGTCGCGCGCGCACCTCACCGCCGTGGTCCCGGTGGTGCAGCAGGCGCTGCGCGAGGCCTCGTGCACGCTGGCCGACGTCGACGCCATCGCGGTCACCCACGCCCCCGGGCTGGTGGGGGCCCTCCTCGTGGGCGTGAGCTACGCCAAGGGGCTCGCCCTCGGTGCCAGCAAGCGATTGTTAGGGGTGCACCATATGGAGGGGCACCTCTTCGCCACCTCGCTCGAAGCGCCCGATGCCGTGCCGCCGTTCACGGCGCTCCTCGTCTCGGGAGGCCACACGTTGCTGCTCGACGTGGCGGCGTGGGGTGAGTATCGCATCCTTGGCGCGACCCGCGACGACGCCGCCGGCGAGGCCTTCGACAAGGTGGCCAAGCTCCTCGGCCTCCCGTATCCCGGTGGCCGGCACGTCGAGGCGCTCGCCGCCACGGGCGACCCGTCGCGCCTCCGCTTCTCGCGCCCCATGCTTCGGCGCGACCAGCATCCCGGCGACGCCGACTACTACGATGTCTCCTTCAGCGGACTCAAGACCGCGGTGCTGCACGCGGTGCGCGCATCGACTGACCTTGCGGCCGACGCGCCGCACATTGCCCGCGCCTTCCAGGAAGCGTTGGTGGACACGCTCGTGGAGAAGACGTATCGTGCGGCGCGCGCGCATGGTCGCACGCGCGTCGTGCTCGGTGGCGGCGTGGCGTGCAACCGCGCACTCGTCGAGGCAATGCGGCGACGCCTGGGCGACGCGGGGGCAAGCGTCTTTGCCCCATCCACGCGTCTCGCCACCGACAACGCCGCAATGATCGCCCGCGCCGCGCTCTTCCATGCGGAACGGGGTAGCAGCAGTGACTGGACGCTCAACGCCCACGCCTCGATGCCCATCCCAGGGCTCGTCGGCTGACCTGGCTCGCGCTTCACGCCCGCCCCTCAGCACGCGACATGGACCACATCATTCACCACCCCTGGGAGATCAAGCTCGGAGCGCTGAACCTCACCGGCTTCGGCATCGCCGTGCTCATGGCATTCGTCATTGCCCAGATCATCACGCAACGCGAACTCACGCGCCGCGGGCACGATGCCGAAGCCGCAGCCATGCCCGACCTGGTCTTTGCCTCGGTGATGGGGATGCTCCTGGGAGGGAAGCTCTACTACATCCTCCTCATCACGCATGACTGGCGCGACTTCTTCACGCGCGCGGGCTTCGTCTTCTGGGGTGGGCTCATTGGTGGCGTGATCCTCTGCTGGGGATACATCACGCGCAAGAGGCTCTCCTTTGCCCGCTTTGCCGATGTAGCCGGCCCCGCCATCGCCGGGGCATATGCGGTGGGACGCACCGGCTGCTGGGCGGTAGGCGATGACTACGGGCGCCCGTGGGACTCGCGTTTCGCGGTGGCCTTTCCCGAGGGTGCCCCGCCGAGCACCGCGGGAATCATGAACCGGATGTTCGGGACGCCGATTCCGCCAGGCGCAACGCCGGACACGGTGCTCACCGTGCATCCCACGCAGCTCTACGAAGTCTCGATGGCGCTGGTGATGTTCCTCGTGATCTGGCGCTTCCGGAACCACCGGCACGCCGAGGGGTGGCTCTTTGGCCTCTACTGCGTCCTCGCGGGGCTGGAGCGCTTCATCGTGGAGTTCTTCCGCGCCAAGGACGACCGCCTCTTCGGCCCGATCACCGTGGCGCAGCTCATCGGACTTGCCATCTGCGCGATCGGCGTCGTGGTCATGGTGCTGCGGTCGAAGACCGGCCCCGGCCGCCCCGGCATCCACGCCGTGGCGACCTGACCCATCAACGGATCACCGCTTCGCCCCCTCCTGCGACACGGCGTGCTCGATCGACTCCACCTTGCGTTCGAGCGCGCTCACCCGGTCTTCGATCGGCTCGGCGACGGGGCGAATCGACGGCCGAATGGTGGGGAGCGCCACCGAGCGGCGCGGCCAGAACGTCCTCGCCAGCGCGAAGGTGAAGAGCGCGACCAGTAGCAGCTGCCCCAGCAAGGTCTGCACGCTCGGGAAGATTCCCATCGACTCCACCGACGGCCAGCCGGGGAGGATCGTGATCGGGATCAGGTTCCCTTCTTGCAGCTCGCGGATCCCCTTCCCCATGAAGACAAACGCCATGTAGTAGAGGAGGGCGCTCGTGACGGCGAAGAACGGGCGCAGCGGGATCTTTACTCCGTAGCGATGGAAGAGCGTGAAGACCACCGCCAGCACCGCAAAGCCGACGGCGATTCCCAGCGAGAGCGGGAGCGCCGCGCCGTCGCTGTACAGCGCCTGGAGGAAGAGCGCCGTCTCTGCCCCCTCGCGATACACGGCAAGGAAGGCGACCGCCGTCAGCGCGGACGAACCACCGTGGCTCAGCGCGCTGTTCACCTTGTCGCGGATGAAGGCGTTCCACCTCGCCGCCTCGACCTTCGACACGAGCCAGTACGACACCGAGAAGAGGACGCCAACGGCGATCAGCATCGTCGCGCCCTCGATGATCTCGCGCGTCGCGGGGAGCGCCTTGAGCACCGTGGCCAGGACCACCGCAGTCACCGCACTCGCCACCAGCGCCACGCCGACCCCCACCCAGATGTCGCGCAGCCGCTGGCGATTCCCCGTCTTGATGAGGAACGCCACCACCGCCCCGATCACGAGGATTGCCTCGAACCCCTCGCGCAGGATGATCAGGAACGACTGCAGGAAGGCCCCCCAGAACCCTTCCGCGGGCTTGGTCATCTCCACGATCTGCGGCATCCCCGCGGCGATCGCATCGCGGGCGCGTTCGGCGGAGCGCGCGTCGCTGGCCTTCACCGCGCCCTTGAAGTCGGCGAAGTGCCGCTCCATGGTGGCCACCAACCCGGGATTGCGGGCGCGGGCCGGCGTCTCCAGCGGCTCGAAGGCGATGTAGGCGTCGAAGGCCAGGTCGCCTGCCTCGGAACGCCGCCCCCCGCGCGCCGCCGTCAGCGCCTCGTCGAGGATCGCCATCACCTTGCGCGCCGCGGCCGCGCCGTCGAGCGAGTCGCCGCCCTGCGCCAGCTCCGTCGGCGGGTTGCGCAGCGACAGCGAGCGCAGGTGCGCCACCAGCTGCGCGTACTCCGCGTCGTCCAGGTCGCGCGTGGGTGGCATCGCGGTCCCCCGCACGCCGGCGCGCACGGCCTCCACGATCTGCGCGTCGCTCCGCTCCGCCTGCCAGGCAAACGAGTTCAGGTCGACCGGGATCTTGCTCAGCGCAGCCACCAGCGGGCCATCACCACTCCCCGAGACGCCGTGACAGCCGGCGCACCGCTGCGCGTAGATCCCCTCGCCCGGCGCGCTCGCATTCGGCGCGCGCATCGCGTTGATGTAGGCGATGACGTTCCAGCGCTGGTCGGCGGAGAGCTCCGAGGCCCACCCCTTCATGGCCGTCCCGGCAATGCCAACCGACGAAATGCGGTACATCAGCGCGGGCGAGACGTCGTACATCACCTTCGCATCGCTCAGCGCGGGCGGCGGCGGCATCATGCCCGGCGCACTCGGCCCATCGCCCTTCCCCGAGATGCCATGGCACTCGGCGCAATGCGCCTCGTAGATGGCGCGCCCGGCGGCCAGGTCCAGCACACCGGTCGGGAGATCGAGCGCCCCATCCGACCCTAACGATCCGTTGAAGCGCTCGTGCAGCGGCCCCAGGTCCGCCGGCGGCCGCCTGGCCTTGACGACGGCAGCGAGCGAGTCGAGCAGCGCCTGCGTGAGCGCCACCTTGTCGCCGCTGAGCCGCTGTGCCACCTCGCGCGCATCGGCCAGGAACGACACCGCTTCGTCATACTCGAGGTCGGAGATCAGGCGCCCGTTGGCGTCGATCGCCTTGGCGTATTCCTCGACCGCGACACCGACGATGCTGGCGAGCCGCTTGGCCGGGCGCTCCTGCGCATCGGCGGGCGACTGGGTCGCGACCAGCAATCCGAACACGGCAGCGGCTGACGCCGCCAAACGACGGAAATCCGGGATACGAAAACGATTCGGCACGCGGTCGCAGATTCGGCGGCTCGTGGCGGCTCGCTGCTGACGCGAGTCCGTCGATTGCCGGAGAAGGGAGATGAAGGGGACTCGGGCCGCGGATCCATGCGTTCGCCCCAGGCCCGGTTGCGTCTCAGTCAATTGAGAATGATTCTCAATGGTATTCCGAGTAAACTTATCGGCACAACACCGCATCGGCTAGCCGTCGCGCTCCAGAATGACGACCGCGCCCGCCGTCTGGCGGGAATGCGTGAGCGTGAGGTGGGTGCGGGAGACGCCCAGCACCGCGGCGCGCTCGGCGGCCCGTCCATGGAAGACCAGCGACGGACGCCGATGAAGGTCGTGGACCACCTCAAGTTCGCGCCAGCCGATTCCGCGAGCGTCCTCGCTCCCCGACAGCGCCTTGAAGGCCGCCTCCTTGGCCGCCAGGCGCGCCGCGACGTGTTCGGCCACGGTCGACATCCGCGAGCAGTACGCCCATTCCCCTTCGGTGAGGAGGCGAGTGGTGACGCGCTGTCCGTCCCGCTCGATCATCCCCGCCACACGCTGGACGTCGATGAGGTCCATTCCGAGTCCCACTACCATGGACCGAAATACTGCAAACGCGGCGGGCCTTTACCGAGAGGGATTCCCCGACCGCTCATCGGAATGCTGTCGGGGGGATACGGCGATCGATCGCAGCCAGCGCATCGGCGACTCCCCTCCACGCGCGATCGGCGCGCACGAAGACTTCACGGACCTCACCGGCCCATGCGCGCCACGCCACGAAGCGCACGGCGTCCTCGGCCTCATGGACGGTTCGCGCGGCGGTGTGCACCTGTGCCAGCTGCGCGAACAGGGGGTCGCAGGCGTCGAGGAGCGCCGCCTCGAGCGCGCGCCGGTGGGGGGGGCGCTCCTCGTGCCGCTCGAGGGCGATCGCGGCGATCGTGGCGCGGATGCGCTCAGCGAGCGCCTCGGCGTCGAAGCCGGCCACCCGCCATTCTACCGGCTCCTCCCCCTCCAGCCGCCGGCGGGCCTGCAGGAGAGGGGCAAAGAAGCGTTCGCGCACGATCAGGTGTCCGTTGGCTGCGGCGCCGCCGCGCGCGAACGACCGCAACGTGCGTGCGACCTCGGGGAGGGTGCAGGCGCGGACCGAGAGGGCGTGCCACGCGCGGTCGAGCCCCTCGCCCGCCGAGAGGTGCAAGACGTCATCCGTCAGATGCAAGTCGAGCGCGCCGGCGCGCCAGCTCGCCCCGGAGAGGGCGCGCATCGGGACGGCCCATTCCTCGCCGCTCGACTCGTGGCGCACGGCGACTTCGTCGCGCTCGAGGAAGAGCGTCACGACGCCGGCGATGTCGCGCCCGCGCCAGCGCCCCGACGAGGTGGCGCGAAAGGCCAGCCGCGCCAGCGTGTCAGGCATCGTCCACCCGAAACGGGAAGTCGTCGTCGAGTTCGCGGGTGCAGATGGCGGCACGCTGCCCGGTGCGCGCCTCGTATCGCATCACGAAGGCCACCAGCGGTTCCGCCGTGAACGCCTCGCGCGGGACGCCAAGGATCGTGATCGCGGCCTCGATGGCCTCCGGCGAGCCCTCCACTTCCACGAGGAGGTCCATGCGCGGATAGCGTTCCAGCCGCACCGTGGCGCCCGCCACCGCGTAGACTTCCACCTCGCGGTCCACTTCGCGCGTGACGCCGTAGCCTAACGACTCGAGGATGGAGGCCAGCACCGCCGGGTCGTCGACCGGCGTTCCCACCTCCTCACGCACCTTGTAGCCATCGACGATGGAGGCCGCCCCCTTGAACTCCAGCAGGCCGCGCTCCGCCACCGCGGTGCGCTGCACCCGCAGCCGGAGCACCAGGTCGCGCTGCGTGAGCGACCGCCCGGCGGTGTCGTAGCGCCGGTCGATGAGCGTGCCGCTGAAGACGGCCATGGCGCCGGCGGCTTGCAGCCGTCGGCGGGCCTCATCCTCGTCAGGCACCACCGCCTTGAGCTCGACTTCGCGCATCGTGTCAGGGCCTGGGGGTCAGTCGGCGTCGATGGCGCGCATCACCGCCTCGGTGTCGCGCAGGTCGGCAAAGACCGCGGCGGGGGCGTGCGCCGCCAGCGTGTCGACGGAGTAGTGCCCAGTGGCCACGGCGATCGCGCGGGCACCCACGCCGCGCCCGCAGTCGATGTCGGCCGGCGTGTCGCCGATGATGACGAGGCGATCGCCGCCGTGCGCCGCGCCGTTCGCCATGGCGCGCCACCGCTCCAGCGCGATGGCGGGGAGCGCCGGCCGATGCTCGTGATCGGAGCCAAACGCTCCGATGCGGAAGCGCTGCGGGTCGATCCCCACCGCGCGCAGCTTGCGCTCCGCGCCGCCCAGCAGGTTCCCGGTCAGCAGCCCGAGCACGCGATCGGCGCGCCGCTCGAGGGCGTCGAGCAGCTCCAGCACGCCTTCATACAGCACCATGCGCAGCTCACCGCTTGCCAGCTCGCGATCGAGCCGCGCGAGGTACTCGTCGAGGATGGTCGGGAGCCGCTCGTCGATCGCTGCATCGTCCATCCCCGCCTCGCGCATCAGCTCGCGCACGATCTGCATGTCGGTCTTTCCATCATAGCGGTACGTGGACGCGCCCGGCGTTCCGAAGGCCGAGAGGAGCGCCCCTTCCATGGCGCGGCGTCCGGCTCCTTCGGTGGAGAGAATCGTACCGTCGATATCGAAGAGGACGAGCCTCACTATTCTATGAGAAGACGAGAGGACGAGAGGACGAGAAGACGAGATGCTAGCGGCGTGTGAGCAATAGGCCGGAGATGACGCAGAGGGCGCCGACGAGTTGCGGTGCGGTTGGCACCTCGCGGAAGGCGAGGAAGGCGACGATCGCGGCGATGATCGGTTGCAGGTTCGAGTACACCGCCGTCCGCGTGGGACCGAGGACGCGCAGGCCACGATACCAGAACAGGTACGCGAGCACCATCGCGAGCATGGCGGAATAGAGAAGCGCGAGATAGACCCCCGGGGGGAGCGCGCTCCACTGCGTCCCCATGATCGCGGGAATCGCCACGACGCTGGCGATGAGTGCCCCGCCAACCATGGTGTAGCCGCCAATCTGCAGCGTGTGCACCTGTGTGGCGATGCGGCGAAGGGCGACGGAATACGCCGCCCAACTGAGCGATGCGGCAACGAGCAGGGCGGCGCCGAGCGGAGTGTCGTTCCCCGCTCCGCCACGCGCAGACCCCAGCACCACGCTCGAGCATCCGACGATCTGCAGGGCGATCCCGCTCCATTGGCGGCGCGAGAGCGTCTCGGCACCGAGCAGGCGCCCGAGCACGGCGACGAACGCCGGCGTGGAGGCGACGATGAGCGCGGCAGTGGCCACGCGCGCGCGCACCACACCCAGGATGAACAGCGTCTGGTAGACGCCGTTCCCCAGCATCCCGAGCGCGATGAGCTTGGCCACCAGCGGACGCGGGACGCGCTCCAGCCGCATGGCGCCGGCGATTCCGAGCTGCGTGACGGCCGCAATCGGGATGCGCGTGCCGTTGAAGGCGAGGGGCGCCATGAACTGCGTCCCGTACTTGAGGACCGAGAAGTTGATCCCCCAGATCGTGGCCATCAGGAGGAGGAGCATGTCGGTCACCCAGCGCGACTCACCTTCCTGCGGCACGACATCGCGCGCGGCGACGATTCCAGAAGCGCTGACAGCCATGCCCAAAGGTAGACGGCGCGCGTAAGATTGGGGATGCATGTCTCCTTCGCACTTTTCGCCGACGCGGCGAACATCTCCCAGGAAGGGAAGCTCAACATCCTCGGCGTCTTCGATGCCGTCCAAGTCGGTGGACTCCCTGCCGTGCACCCGCGGGCGCACCTCGTCGTGCGCCTGAAGGGTGGGACGCAGGACGTGGGGAAGCACCGCGTGGGGCTTCGGTGGCTCAACCCGCACGGCACCGAGCTCTGGTCGTCGGACGGTCAGATCGACGTGGAAGGGGTGCCGCCCGCGGCGCACGAGATGGACCTGCCCATCATCGCGTCGATCGACCTCCCGCTGGACGAGGCGGGGAGCTACACGATGCGCATCGACCTGGACGACCAGGCCCACACGTCGGTGGGACTGATGGTGCGCGCGGCGCCGCCGCAGTTCGTGGCCCCGGCGGCATCGGGCGCGCTCGTTTCCTAGGCGCCCGGCGGTGGTGGCGGCGGTGGTGGCGGCGGTGGCGGCGGCGATGACGCCTTGGCCTCGCACGCCCGGCACCGCGTGATCCCCTTCATGTTGCAGATGACGCAGATGAAGGTTCCGCAGTCGGCGCAGGGATACCCTTCCGATGCGCGCTCCTCGTTGCCGCAGGCGCGACAGAGCATCGCGTCGCGTTCGTGCTGCTGCGTGGTCATGGCTGTTCCCGTTTTGGGCGCGATGCGTTAGGCGTCGGGGAGTCCGTATTCCTTGATCTTCTTGATCAGCGTGGCGCGCGAGATTCCGAGTTCGCGAGCCGCGTGCGTGCGATTTCCCTCGCGCAGGCGCAACGTGCGGACGACATGCTCGCGCTCGACATCGGCCAGCGTCTTGCCCTCGAGGCGATCGGCGGCCGTGGCGCCGGGAAATGCCCCGCGCACCTCGGGAGGGAGCGATGACAGTTCCAGCGTCTTCTCGCCGCGACCGACGATCATGCCGCGCTCCAGCACGTTGCGCAACTCACGGATGTTTCCCGGCCACGCATGGCGCAGGAGCGCATCGAGCGCGCCCTCGCTCACCTCGCGCGGCGCCGCGGGAAGGTGCGGCGCCAGCTCATCCATCAGGCGTCCGATCAGCTCGACGAGGTCCTCGCGCGAACGCGCACGCAGCGGCGGGAGCGTGAGCGGCATGACGCTCAACTTGTAGTAGAGATCTTCGCGGAAGTTGCCCGCGTTGACCTCGTGCACGAGGTCCTTGTTGGTCGCTGCGATGATGCGCACATCCACGGTGAGTTCGCGCGTGCCACCGACGCGCCGGAAGCCCTTTCCTTCGAGGACGCGCAGCAGCTTGGACTGGAGCGGCGCCGGAAGCGCCCCGATCTCGTCCACGAAGAGCGAGCCCCCGGCCGCCACCTCCAGCAGCCCCGCTCGCGCGCGGTCGCCCGCCGCGTCGTCGATGCCGAAGAGTTCCGCATCCAGCGCATCTCCCGCGTGCGCGGCGCAGTTGACTTCCACCAGCGGAGCGTGGGCCCGCGCCGAGTGGGCGTGGATCATCTCCGCCACGCGCCCCTTCCCCGTCCCGCTCTCGCCCAGCAGGAGGACGGTGGTGCGCTCGGAGGCGGCGAGCAACTCCACCTGCGCCGCAAGGTCGTGCATGTGCGTCGAACTCCCGATCGCGACGCTCCCACCGGTGGTGCGACGCTCGGTGAGGTACCGTGACAGCTGTCGCAGTCGCACCTTCTCCAGCGCGCGTTCCACGGCGACGAGCAGGTGGGGAAGCTCCACCGGCTTGGTGAGGAAGTTCTCGACCCCTTCCTGCACCGCGCGCACGGCCAGCGGGACGTCGGCATGCCCCGACACCATGACCACCACTGGGTCCTGGTCGCGCAGGCGCGCGTAGACGTCGAAGCCGGTCATGTCGGGGAGGCGCAGGTCGAGCAGCGTCACGTCGGGGCGTCGCTCGCGCCAGGCGACGAGCGCCTCCTCGCCGCTGCGCGCCACGCGCACGGTGTGTCCCGCCCGGGACAGGAAGCGCTCGAAGCTGTCGGCGAGCAGCGGCTCGTCGTCGACGATCAGCAGGTCGCCCACTCCCCTAACGCTCCACTGCCTGCCGAGCGGCGAGTGCACGCCGCACGTCGTCGAGGGTGAACGGCTTGAGAAGCGTCACGCCGCCCGACTCGCGCGCCATGCGGTCGGCGGCCTCGCTCTCCAGGTCGCCGGTGAGCACGATCGTGCGCGGGACCATGGCCGGGCACTGCGCCTGCAGCTCGCCGAAGAAGGCCTCGCCCCCTAACCGCGGCATGCGCAAGTCGAGGATGATGCGGTCGAACGATCCCCCCTCCATGGCGCGGCGTGCGTCCTCACCATCTGCGGCCAGCGTCACGCGGTGCCCCAGGAACCCCAGCATGCGCTCGAGCGCGGCGCGCACGGACGGTTCGTCGTCGACGACGAGGACGTGCAGCTGCGCGCCCTCGGGGGCGGTGTCGTGGTGTGCGGGAGCGACCGCCTCGGGTTCGGGCACCGCGGTGATGGGGAGCTCCACGATGAAGGTGGCGCCGTTGCCCGGGGTGGAGTCGACGTGGATGCGCCCGCCGTGCTCGCGGATGATCCCCTCGGCCACGGCGAGCCCCAGTCCGGCCAGCTCCGATCCGTCGCGCCCCTCCCGCATGGTAACGCGCGAGCTGAAGAGGCGTTCGAGGTCGGCGGCGGCGATGCCCGGGCCGGTGTCCTCGACCACGAGGACGATGGCGCCGGCAACGCGCGACAGGCGCAACGAGAGGCGTCGCGTTCCGCCCCAGTCGCGCATGGCCTGCTCGGCGCGCGTGACGAGGTGGAGCACCGCCTGCTGCAACCGGGCGGGATCGCCCCAGGTGACCGGGAGGTCGTCGGGGAGTTCCTCGACGAGCTGCACGCCCGACACGCCGAGGGCGTAGCGCCGCACGTCGACCGCGCGCCGCACGATGTCCGCCAGCTGCACCGCGGCGGGGTGCGGCGGGCGATCGCGGGCGATGTCGAGCAGGTTGTGCAGCACGCGCGAGGCGCGCAGCGCCTCGCGGCGGATGGTCGCCAACCCCTCGTGCGCGGCGTCGTCACCGCGTGATTCCTCGAGGAGCAGCTCGCTGAAGGCGAGGACGGCGGAGAGCGGGTTGTTGAGCTCGTGCACCACGCCGCCCAGCAACTGGCCAACCGAGGCGTGCCGCTCGCGGCGCAGCAGCTCGTCGAGCAGGCGCTTCTCGTTGGTCACGTCGCGCACCACGCCCATCACGCCGGTGACGCGGCCGCGCTCGACGATGGGCGAGGCGACCAACGATCCCCAGCGGGAACGGCCGCTGGCGTCGAGGTAGCGGATCTCGCGCATCTCGCGCCCCCCGTGCAGGACGCCCACGAACAGCTCCCAGATCGACTCGCGGTCGCGCGGGTCGAGGAGCTGCGTGAAGTGGTGCCCGCTGATGGCGTCGCGCCCAAAGCCGGTCGCTGCCTCGAAGGCGCGGTTCACCGACGTGAAGTTCCCCTCCTCGTCCACGGTGAAGATCGCGTCGGATGCGGTCTCGACGAGGAGCGCATAGCGCGCCTCGCTGCGGTGCAGGACGTCGGCGCGCGCGCGATCGTCGCTCACGTCGGTGGCCACGAGGAGGAGGCCGATGACGGTCCGCCCCTCGCGCATCGGGGTGGCGGTGATGGCCAGCGTGCGCGCGCTTCCGTTGCGCCTGACGACACCGCATTCCCACGACAGGCGCTCGCCGTGGCGGGCATCGCGCAGGAAGGTCGTCACCCGGTCCAGGTCCCCGGGGGCGAGGAAGGGATGGATGTTGCGCCCCAGCAGGTGGTCGAGCGGCGTGTCGAAGGTGTCGCAGGCCGCCGGGTTGGCCGAGGTGATGGCGCCGGCCAGGTTGAGCGTGAGCACCGCGTCCGAGGCGTGCTCGAACAGCTGGCGGTAGCGCGCCTCGGAGCTGGTCACCGCCTCGCGGGCGCGCCGCTCGTCGGTCACGTCATGCAGCGACGCCACCACCATCGCCACCGCCTCGCGCTCGTGCACGGGGGCGAGCGACGCCGTCACCACGCGCCGCTCGCCATCCCCCCGCACCAGGACGTACTCGTGGCGCTGCGGCTGGTCGGCCGCCGCCAGCTGCACGTGCACCCGCGCCTCGTCCGACATGTCGTGCAGGACCAGGTCGCCCCAGTGCATCCCGGTCAGGTCGCCCCGCGCGAGAAGGGTGCGCGCCGCGGGGTTCGCGAAGATCACGCGCCCCTCGCGGTCGAGCGTGCACAGCGGGTCGGCGCTCGATTCCACGATGAGGCGATGCCGGTCCCACGCCGCGCGCTGGGTGCTCACGTCGTCGAAGGTCACGATGGCCCCGCCGTTGGGATGCGGGACCGCCATGATCTCCATCCATCGCCCGCTCACGCCCTCGCACACGGTGCGCGACTGCTGCCCGTCGTCGATCGCGCGCGCCAGCGGGTCGCCGTCCGATTCCGGCACCTCGCCCAGCACGGTCTCGTAGAACGGGCGCCCGATCAGGGTGACATGCGTCGGCTCTGCCGTCAGCTGCATGGCGCGCGCGTTGGCGCGCGTGATGAGGCGCTTGTCGTCCACGAGGCACATCCCGACGCCGATGGAGTCGAACGCCGCCAGCCACTCGCGCGTCGCGTCGCGCACCTCCTCGTACAACCTCGCGTTCTCGATCGCCACCGCCACCTGGTCGGCCAGGCGCTGCAGCACGCGCGCATCGTCGGAGGTGAAGTCGGTCGGACCGTTGTAGACGGCAATCACCCCCAGCGTGCCGCGCGCCGTCGACAACGGGACGATCACTGAGCGCTCGATGGCGACCAGTCGCGCCGTCGGGCGATGCACATCCACCTCGGCGTGGATGTCGTTGGTGACCAGCGCATGCCCCGACAGGAGGACGCGCCCGCTCAGGCTCCCGTCGATCGGCATGTGAACCCCCGACAGGAGCTCGGTGCTCCCGATCGCCGAGACGATGTGCAGGTACTCGTCGTCCTTCAGCGCCACGCACGCCCCCTCCGCCTCCAGCAGGGCCACCGCGTGGCGCAGGATCAGGCGCAACACCTCGCCCATCTTGAGCGACTCGCCCACGGCGCGGGCAATCTCCGCCATCGCCTCGCTCTGCCGTCGCTCGTGCTCACTGTCGGCAAAGAGGTGCGCGTTGCTCAGCGCCGCCGCCGCGTGCCGCGCCAGCATGCCGATCACCTCGCGCGCATCGGCGTCGAAGGCATCCTCGCGCGCGTCGTGCAACGCCACCACACCCAACAACCGGCGGCCGTGCATCACCGGGACAGCCAGCACCGACGCCGACGCCGACGCCCCGCGCACCACGTCGTCGTGCGCCGCCAGCGGCGAGAGCGCCGGGTCGTACGGCGAGACATGCACCGCCGACCCGCTGCGCGCCGCCTCACCCAGCGCCCCCTGCCCCAGCGGCGACACGCGCGCCGCCGACAGGACCACGTCGCCCACGCTGTGGTGCACGACCTCGACCAGCGCACGATCGAGGTCGACGCGCGCCACCACGACACCGTCGCAGTCCACCGCGCGGCGCACCCCGCGCGCGAGCTCCTCCAGGATCTCGTCCTCGTCGAGCGTGCGCGCCAGCGAGACGGCGATCTGCTGCAGCAGCTGCAATCGCGCCTCGTGGCGACGCCCGCGCTCCACCAGCGCCCGGATCTGGTTGGCCGCCGCCGGATCGAGGCCGGCGAGCAGGTGATCGAGCGACTCGACGCGCCCCGCCCCGCCCGGCGGGGTGCCCGTCACCGCACCATGGCCGGTCGCGGCGCCCTGGATTGCCGGCGACCCACCCTGCGGCGTCGCCCGGTCGCGCTGCCCCGCGTGCGTCACGCGCGCCGCCCGCCTAACGCAGCGCCCGGAACCAGGAGCCGCGCCCCCCCCGGCACCACCGTCACGTGCAGCCGCGGCCACGGCAGCAGCTCACCGTCGGCCTGGCTCGTTCGCGGGGGATCGGTCTCGAGGTGCACACTGCGCCCACGAAGAAATTGCATGGCAGGATCGTTCCCGAAATCGTGACGCAACATGCGCCATCCCAGGCGAAGCGCGGTGCGCACATTCGCTGGGGAAAAGACGCACAAGTCGAGCAATCCGTCATCTTCGCGAATGTCGGGTCCCAAGTGGATGAGCCCGCCGAGGACGGCCCCGAAATTCGCCACCATCGCACTCGTCGCCTCGAACGTGTGCGCCACACCGTCCACCGTCGCTCGCAACGTAAACGGTTCGAGAGCCAGCGCGGCGCGCGTTCCCGTCGCCACGTACGCCCCCACGCCCAGTCGCCGCTTGGCCCGCGGGCTCGCCGTCGCCACCATCTGCGCGTCGACGCCGACCCCCGCCGCGAACGCGAAGACACGGCCGTCCTCGAGCTGCCCGAGGTCGATCGTCTTCACCGTCCCGCCCAACAACCTGGCCACCGCGCGCCGTGGCGACATCGGGATTCCCAGTGCACGGGCGACGAGGTTCCCCGTCCCGCCGGGAAGGATGCCCACCGGACGATCGCTCGCAATCAGCGCGTGCAGGACCTCCATGACGGTCCCGTCGCCCCCCAGCGTGAACACGGCGTCGTGCGACTCGGCATGCGCGCGCGCCAACTGCTCCGCGTGACCGCTGCGCTCCGTGGGAATCACGGTGCATGCGACGCCGGCATCGGCAAAGGCGCGCGTCACCGCGCGCAGGGATGATGCCCCACGACGCGCTGCCGGATTGACGATCAGGAGCGCCCGCCGAACCGCTACCACCGCCAGGCGCGGAACAGGTCGAAGCCGAACTGGCGGCGCGTGGTCGCGAAGCTGCGGTCGGTGCCGCTGGTGCAGAACAACTCGTTGAGCGGCGGCTCCAGCGAGAACGAGAAGCCGTACCCCGCCGACAGCCGTTGCTCGAGCTTGATCCCGATCGATTGCGCGAGGTCGATCGGGTTGAGCTGCCCGCCCGAGGCGGCGACCTTGCACAGCCCGGTGGTGAGCGACAGGAACGTTCGCTCGCCCAGCTGCTTGCCGATGCCGAACTGCACGCCGTTGAGCAGCCCCTGCCGCGATTGCTGCTGCTGCGAGTTGGTCCCGGTCGTGGTCTGGATGCTGACGTAGTCGAACAGTCCGCCGGAGAAGCGCGCCGAGATGTACGAGGAGATGGTGCTGAGCGCGATGGACGACGCGCTGAACCGGTTGGCGCTCAACTGCCCCCCCAGCCCGAACGACGGGACGCCGGCCACGAGGTAGGAGATGAGGTCCGACTCCGAGAGCTGCAACGAGTCGGCGCTCTCCAGGCGCAACATGGGGCGGATGAGCGTCCCCTGCACGCGCACCCGGATGCGCACGTCGTTGCGACCGCCGTAGTTGCTCGACATTTGCCGCACCGTGTGCAGGGCGCTGATGTTGAGGATCGGGTTGAGTTCGGTCTCGTTGAGGAAGCGGAGCTCTCCTCCCTCCACGGTGAAGGTGCGCTGCACCAGCCCGCCCAGGTCGAGGCGATAGTAGCCGCGCTCGGTCTGCAGCGCGCCGTCCAGGGCCAACTGCGGCGCGGTGCCGCCAATGCGCGCCCCCACCGTCACGTTCACCGCCCCGCCCAGCTTGATGTCCGCTTCCTCCGAGCGCACGCGCACGTCCGACCCCATCGTGATGCGCACGTTGTCGACGGTGAGGTTGTTCACGAAGGCGGGGGGCGCCTTGGGAAGGAGGGCGCGGTTGGCGAAGACGGTCGTGTCGACCACGTTGTACAGCTCGGGATCGTCCAGCGAGATGAGCTTCTTCCCGGTGAACGGGGGAATCACGATCACCCCGCGGTTGACGGTCACGTTCCCCGACAGGCGGCTCCGGTCGAGCGAGCCGCTCAGGCGCAGCCCGCCCGACAGCGACAACTCGGCAACGCGACGGCTGGCGATCGCCTGGAAGTCGCGGGCCCCTAACGAGACATCGAAGGCGACGTTGCTCTCGCCGCCGGCGTCCGTGAGGCGGGCGAACCACCCCCCCATCCAGAGCGAATCGCGCGCCTCATCGCCGCTCACGACGGAGAAGCGCTGGATGCGGACGGTGTCGCGCGCCGCCGACAGGTCGGCGTTGAGGTCGCGCAGCCGGATCCCGAGGTCGGGGATCGTCGCCGCCGCCGAGTCGATGCGCAGGTACCCCTGCAGCGCCGAACGCTCGGTGGTTCCGGCGAGGGAGAAATCGGCCGAGAGGCGCCCGCGCGCGCTGTTGATGGTGGGGAGGAAGCTCTCCACCACCGACATGTCGAGGTTGTTCGAGACCACCGACACGCGGAGCGTGTCGCGCAGCAGGCGCGTGTCGCGCGGGACGAGCGCCAGGTCAATCGGGGCATTGCCGCGAATGCTGACCACCGTCGAGTCGTTGCGCAGCAAGTCGGCGCCGACGTGCACGCGCCGCTCGGCGTATTCGCCGCGCAGCGCCGCGCGCGCCACGTTCAGTTGCCCCACCTTGGCCCCGGTCACCGCCCCGGTCAGCGTCATGGTTGGCGCGCTGCGCGTCCCCGCCACGTCGACGCGCGTCGAGAGCCACCCGCTCAGCGGGACGCTCGCCTGCGCCAGGTTGGCCATGTCGGCCATCGAGACGCTATCCAGCTGCAACCGCAGCCGCACCGTGCTGTCTTCCGTCGCCGCCCCCGCCAGCAGGATCTCGCCGCCGCTGCTTCCCGTGAGGCGGACCGTGTCGGCGCTGAACGCCCCGCGCGACGCCCACAGCGACGCCTTGCGCGCCAGCGTCCACTCGCGTCCGTCCAACCCGAGGCGGAAGGCGTCGAAGGCGATGCGCGTCGTGTCCTGCGCCGTGCCGTAGGCGCCGCGCGTCTCCAGCACCGGACCGTTGGAGAGCGTGGCGAGGAGGGCGAACCCCACGCGCGACGTCCCGGCGATGTCGAGGTCCAGCCCCGCGTTGGCGATCGCCACGCCGCCAGCCGCAATCGTGTCGGCGTTGACGCGCAGCGTCCCGCGCATGTCGGGGAGCGCCACGTGCTGCAGGTCGGCGGCCACGCGCGCCACCCGCGCCCCATAGTCGCCGTACGTCAGGTGCCGGATGTCGAGCGCCGCGCGCACGTCGAGCGTGTCGAGCGAGCCGGCCAGCACCCCGCGCCCACTCACCTCGGCACCCAGCGAGTCGCGGAGCGCCGCCGCGATCGCCGCGCTGTCGCCCGCGGCCGCCTTCACCAGGTACTGCCGCAGCGCGCCCAGCGAGTCGGCACTCACCAGGAATGACAGCGAGTCGCGCACCGCCGGCATGAGCCCGATCCCGCCGCGACCGGCGGCAGAGAGAAGCGCCGTCTCCACGTGCAACGTGTCGATGCGCAGGCGCCCGCCGCCGAAACGCATCCGCGCGCGCGCCCCGGAGTACACGCGCACCGAGTCGACCAGCGAGCGATCGAGCGAGAGGTCGAGCGGCCCCTCCCACGCGGCAAGCGAATCGCCCCTCACGTCCAGCTCCACCGTCCCGTTGAGCTGCGTGTGCAGCACCGACGCCGTATCGAGCAGGAGGCGAAGGTCGAGGTTGTTGAAGCGGAGCAGGCCGTCGTAGCCGTAGCCGCCAATCGAGTCCGCATCGACGCGACCGTCGAAGGCCAGCGTCCCCGGCGTCCCCGTCAGCTCCGTCGAGATTGCGAGGTCGTCGGCCTGCCCCTGCACGCGCAGCGGCCCCGTGTACGTCCCTTTGTACATCAGCTCCGCCTCGGGGTACGCCTTGGCCACCGTCGTCAGGCTGAGCGGCCTCGCATCGAGCGCGAGGTCGTACGTGAGCGCCTTCTCCCCGATCGTCACGCGCCCGTTCCCCGTGAAGCGCGACGACTCGGCGTTCTCCAGGTGATGCGTGATGTCGGCGTTGCGGAAGCGGAAGTCGGTCCAGACCGAATCGAGGCGCGCCGTCCCCGACACCGTCCCGAAGAACTTCGGGAAGGCGGGGTTCACGGCCATGATCGTTCTCAGGTCAAAGCTCGAGAGCGCGACATCGAAGGCGTGGAACTTCGTGAACGCGGGGAAGAGGATGTCCAGCTCGCCCTTCACCGTCCCCTTGTTCACCACGCCCGCGACGTTGCCGTCGCGCCAGCTGAAGTCGCCGCGCTCCAGCTGGAAATGCGTCACCGGGCCACCGCTGGCCTTCACGGTCGCCGTGATCTCTCCCTTGAACGGGAACGGGAGAGGCTCGCCGGTGAACTGCTCGATGAGGACCCAGTCGATGGGATCGGCGCGCAGGTCGATGTCCTTCACGATGAGGACCGGCGCGCCGGTGCCGAACGTCATGTCGCCGCGCAGCCGCGAGTTCATCGTGCGCACGTCCATGTCGTGCAGCGCGTACTCGAGCTGGTGCAGGTCACGACCATTCCCGATGTGGAGCGACATGCGCCCGCCCCCCGTGGTCGGGAGCGTGGGATAGACCCATGCCACGTCGGCCAGCGAGAGCGTATCGGCCACGAACGTGAGGTCGTAGCGCGTGGGGAGGTCGCTCCCCCACCACACCTTCCCCTTGGCCGTCCCGCGCGAACCCGGCAAGCGGAAGTGGTTGATGTCGGCCCACAGCGAATCGCCCTTGTTGCGCACGATCCCGCGAGCCTCGCGGAACTTGAACGGCGGGTCGAACTCGTCGGCGTCGAAGCGCACCACGTCGAACTGTCGCCCAAGGGCATCGCGATCGTCGATGCGCGACGGGCCCAGCTGCAGCGAACCGTTGGTCCACCGCCGCTGGATTTCGTAACCGCTCCCTGTGCGTCGGATGATCTTGTCGCGGCGCGCCATCTGCACGCGCGCCGCGCTGTCGGCCCGTGCGCCCTTGAGCGAATCGTCGGGCTGCCACGGCATCGTGAGATAGAACGTGAGGTTCGTCGCCCGGGCCGCATTCACGAGGATGTAGTCGCCAAAGCTGCGCGTCGTGCGCGGCTTGGGCGGCCCCTTGGGCCCGGACGGGAAGATCTTCCGGAAGTTCCACGCCTTGAGCGAATCCTGGTGCACGTGCACGAAGGCGCGCTCGATCCGGACGTCGGACGCGACGATCCGCCGGTCGAGGAAATCGCGCGGATCGAACCGCAGGCGCACCGGCCCCGTGGCGACGAAGACGGAGTCGTTCAGGTCCCGGATCGAGAACGAGTCGACCACGAGGTTGGAGAAGAGCGAGCCCTCGAGGTGCCCGATGTACATCTTCCCCTTGATCTTCCCGTTGATGAACGCGATGGCCTGCGTGCGAATCATCTCGCGCCCCCACCGCGTCTGCGTCACCGCCGCGATGCCGCCCACCAGCACGCCGCCTAACGCGAACAGCGTGGCGGCACTGGCCAGGACGACGGCGCGGCGGCGGGTCATGCTAGAACGCCTGCCCGATCGAGAAGTTGAACGTCAGGCGGCTGAGGAACGTCGTCCGGCGCGCAGGCTGGAACGTCGACGGACACGCCCCCGCCACCTGCACCGGAAGCGCCGTCCCCGGCGTGACCGCAAGCTCGTTGCCCGGGCTCGTGCAGTAGAGCGCGCGCTCCACCGAGCCCCCCTCCAGCCGCTGCTGCGCGCTGAAGAACGCCGGCCCCTGCGGCGCCTGGTACGGGTTGTACCCGATATCCATGCGCACCGGCCCGATGGGCGTGAAGACGCGCACGCCCAAACCCGGCGTCACCTTGAACTGCACGGGCGGGCGAACGGAGGAGGCGGCGCTGCGGTTCCACACCTCACCGGCATCGACGAAGAGCGAGTACTGGATCAGCTCCGGGAGAAAGACCGAACGCAGGCGCAATTCGGCGTTGGCTATCACCACGTTGTCACCGCCCGAGGGGACCACGCGGTACCCCACGCGCCCGCTCTCCGAACGGAAGAACGACGTATCGGCCGCGCCCGTCTCCACGGTGAAGGTGTCGACGACGTAGATGGCCGGCCCCAGCTCGTTCTGTCGAAAACCGCGTACCGTGTTGGGGCCGCCCGCGTAGAGTCGCTCCTGCGGTGGGACAAACGTGCGGCTGCCGTCGAAGCCGAGGCGGCGCCCGAGCACGGTTCCGCCGCGCAACCGCAGCACGAAGACGCCGCCATCGAAGACCGGGCGATACACCGACGCGTCGAAGACGGCGCGATTGAACTGCTGGTCGGTGCTCGACCCGATCACGCGCGAGGCATGTCGCAGTTCGACGCGCATCACCGAGCCACGCGAGGGGTTCGCGAAGTCGTCGGCGCGGTTCCGCGTCAGGCTCCACCCCGCCACCGCAAGGCGGCTGCGCGCCAGCAGGCGGTCCTGCGCATCCTGCTCGCAGACGTTGAACACGGCGCAGAAGAACGCCGGCGACGAGAAGGTGCTCCCGTACTCCAGCTGGTAGGAGAAGCTCTGCGGTGCCGTGCCGTCGATCCCGCGCTGTACCGAGGCGAGCGCGCCGAAGCGCGTGTCGCGCAGGTACGCCTGGAATTCGGATCGCCGCTCGCTGTACAGCGTGAGCGTGGGAATGGTGCGCAGCCCGAACAGCGAGGCCTGCGACATGGTCACGCCGGCGTAGTAGTTGAGCGTGTCGCTGAAGATGTCCTTCTTGACTTCCTGGCGGCAGAAGCCGCTGGCGAAGTCGAACGGCGCCCCCACCCCCACCTTCGACAGACGCCCATTCAGGTCCAGGCGGCGCAGCCGCCCCAGGAAGTTGTAGTCGGTGTAGCTCCCCTGCGTGCGCAGGCAATCCAGGTTCCCCCACCCCATCGACAGGCGCGACGCCCGCAGGTCCCCTTCCGTCAGCTGCACGTCGATGGTGACCAGCGAGTCCACGTCATCGGCCAGCGACGCCGAGTCGACCTGCACGTCCACGTGACGGAACGCCTCGGAGAGGTAGAGCCCGCGCTTGACCCCTTCGAGCGAGCGCTCGCGATAGAGTTGCCCCTCGCGGATTCCCAGCACCCCCTTCACGCGCTCCGGCGCCACGCGCCGCTCCTCCCCCGGCGGCACATCCACGGTCACGTGGATGGCGCCCAGCCACGCCCGCGGCCCGGTGGAAGCGCTGAACTCCACCACGGCGGTTCGTCGCGCGGTGTCGGTATCAAAGGAGCGCAGCACCTCGGCCATCGGGTAGCCGCGGTCGCGGAGCCGCCGCGCCAGCGAGTCGCGGCTCGCCAGCACCGCCGACTTGTCGAATCGCATCCCAGGCTTGACCTCGATCCCGCGCCGCAGGCGATCGAACTGCGGCACCGAATCGAAGCCCACGTACGACACGCTGTCGATGAGAACCGGTTGCCCCTCGTCGATGACGAAGCGCAGCTCCGCCGCACGACGCGAGCGCATCGACAGCTCCTTGGCAACCTTCACCTGCGAGAAGCCGGCGTTGCGGTAGAACAGGATGAGGCGCAGCGAATCCTGCGTGACGGTCGCCGCATCCAGGCAGTAGCGCTTGCCGAACAGGCGAAACCAGCGGCGGGCGAACGACGACTGCGTGGTGGCGACGCCATTGGCCAGCACCGAGCTGCGGAAGGCGTGGTTGCCGGCAAAGGAGAGTTTGTGCACCTCGATCGACGTCTCGTCGCACTCGAGCACCTGCGCGCCGAGCCCGCGCGCGATGCCAAGGCACGCGAACGCCAGCGCCGTGCGCCAGCGCATCTCAGACCGACTCGACGAGGACGGCGCCGGTCCCCTTCATCTTGGCGCGCCGCTTGACCTCGGCGGCGCGCATCCCGAGGTGCGCGAGATTGACCCATGTCGATGGCGTCACGATCAGCACCGCCGCGGAAACCCCAGCCAGCGGGAACTCGCGCACGCGCCCCTCACGGTCGACGCCCGTGTAGCACCCCAGCGCCGCCGCCTGCGGCCCCACCGCGGTCTCGATCACCTGCCGGCATCGTGCTGCGCACTCGTCCATCAACTGCCCGGCCCGCTCCGGCGACGTGATGGCGATGAAGTCGTCGCCGCCGATGTGCCCCACGAAATCGATCGCGGGATCGCCCGGCACCGCCGTCGACGAATCGCGGATCGCCGCCCCCAGCCCACGAATCACCTCGTCGGCGATGGCGAAGCCGAAGGTGTCGGCGAACGGCTTGAAGTTGTCGAGGTCGAGATAGCAGACCGCGAAGACCTCCCCCGACTCCACGCGCCCCAGGATCTCCGACTCGATGGCGCGCCCGCCCGGCAATCCGCTGGTAGGGTTGCGGTCCCCCTCGCGCTGCACCAGCCGGAGCATGGCCTGCACCCGCGCCCGCAGCTCGCGCGGATCGAATGGCTTGGCGATGTAATCGTCGGCGCCGGCGGCAAAACCCTCGACCTTGCTTTCCACGCCGCTCTGCGCCGTCAACATCATCACCGGAACGCGCGCGGTGAACGGGTTCTGCTTGAGGCGTCGGCATACCTCGAGCCCGCTCATGTTCGGCATCGAATGATCGAGGATCACGAGGTCCGGCTCACGCGCCGCGATCGACGCCAGCGCCTCCACGCCATCGGCCGCCATCGACACCTCATGCCCCGAGGCGCGAAACAGCTCGCGCAGCATCAGGCGCATATCTTCGTTGTCGTCGGCCAGCAGCAGGTAACTCACAGAGAGATTTGCACTTGCCTCGTGTTTGACGGGTCGCGTTCGGCGGTCGTAAGTTCTCGTGCCTTCACCCGGCCTGTCAATCGCGGCACCGCCGCAATATCGCGCGCCGACGCCTCGCGTGTGACACGCGCGCCACCTCCTTCCCTCACCACCACGCTCCCGCTCGTGGACCTCGACGCCTACCAGGCGCACGCCAGCCGCACGCTCAACCCCGCGCTCGACCGGGATGCGCGCCTCCTCGACGCCGTCGCCGGGCTGGCCGAAGAGGCCGGCGAACTCCTGGGCGCCGTGCGCAAGCACCAGTTCCAGCAGCGCCCCCTCGATCGCGACGCCCTCACCAGCGAGTTAGGCGATGCGCTGTGGTGCCTCGCGGCCGCCGCCGGCGCCCTCGGGCTTTCGTTAGGTGACGTGGCGCACAACAACCTCGCCAAGCTGCGACTCCGGTACCCCGACGGATTCTCCGCCGACGCGGCCATGCGCCGGGACGACGAAGGCCCGCATGCCTCTCACTCGGGCGACTGACCGAAGATCGCCATGTTGGACGAGTGCCCCGGTGCGACCTTCTTCTCGGGGTAGATCCAGTGAACCGCCTGATTCACCGCCGTCGCCGCCTCGCCGAATCCAGCCGCAATCAGCTTCAGCTTTCCGGGATACGTCGTCACATCTCCCGCGGCATAGATCCCGGGGCGCCCCGTCTCCATCTGTGAGTTGACGACGATCTCATCCTTCTCGAAGGTGAGCCCCCACTTGGTCAGCTCGCCCAGGTCGCTGACGTAGCCAAGCATCGGCAGGACCACGTCGCAGGGGACTTCGCGCGTCACCTTGGTCTTGGTGTCACGCAGGACGATCGCCGTCAGCGCGTCGGCGCCACCAACCACATCGTGCAACTCGTGGAAGGTGAGAATCTCGACCCGACCCTCCTCCGCCGCCTTGCGCACCTCGACGACCGTGGCGTCGTGGGCGCGGAAGCGGTCCGATCGGTGGGCGAGCGTCACGTGCGTCGCCCGGCCGGTGAGCTGATGAGCCCAATCGAAGGCCGAATCGCCACCGCCAATGATGACGACCCGCTTTCCCCGCATCGACTCCGGGTCGAGCACTACATCCTGGATCCCCTTGCCGTACCACGGCGCCGCCGACGGCTGCGGCAGCCGCCGCGGCGAGAACGCCCCGATCCCCGCCGCAATCACGATGGAACGCGTGGGGTAGTCGCCCGTCGACGTCTTCAGCACGAAGTGCCCGTCGCACTCCTCGAGCCCGATCACTTCCTGGTTGAGGTGCTCCCCCCCGCCGAATTGCCTCGACTGCTCCACGAGGGCGTGCACCAGGTCCTTGGCCAGGATCTTGGGATACCCCGCGACATCGAAGATGTACTTCTCGGGATAGAGCGCCGTGAGCTGACCGCCCAGCTGCGGGAGCGCATCGATGATCTGCGCGCTGGCACCGCGCATGCCGGCGTAGAAGCGGGCGAACAGCCCGGCCGGGCCGCCGCCGATGATCGTGATGTCGACGAGGTCGTGAGTGGTTGTCATGCCGCCGAATGTAACCCCCGGCGAAAGCCCCGGCGCCTCCGCGTCCGGTGCCTGCGCGGGGCAGGCTTCTCCACCGCTCGTCCTCTAGATTGATGTCATGACTCTCAAGATCTACACCAAGACCGGCGACGACGGACAAACCGCCCTCTTTGGCGGCGGCCGCGTGGACAAGGACCACCCCCGGGTGGAAGCCTACGGCGACGTCGACGAGCTCAATGCCTGCCTGGGAATGGCGCGAGCCGCCGAGATGATGCCGCGCATCGACGAGGTGCTCGTCCCCATCCAGCGCGACCTCTTCTCGATCGGCGCGCTGCTGGCCACGCCGGACCGCGACAAGATGCGCGAGCAGCTGCAGAAGGCGCGCATCGACGACGAGCGCATCGGGGAACTGGAGCGCGCCATCGACGACTGCGAGCGGGAGCTGGAACCGCTCAAGGCCTTCATCCTCCCCGGGGGGACACCCAAGTCCGCGGCGTTGCACGTGGCGAGGACGGTGTGCCGTCGCGCCGAGCGCCGGGTGGTGGCGCTGCAGCGCGACAACGACCTCCCAGATCTCGTGGTGATTTACCTCAATCGCCTCTCGGACCTTCTCTTCATGCTGGCGCGCGTGGCCAACAAGCGGGCCGGTGCCGGTGAGGTGACGTGGTAAGGATGCGGGGCGCCGATGACGCCCGTCAGGGATCCCGCCCCCCGACGGAGCGCATCGTCGACATCGTCGGCTGCCAGGTCCGCGTCCGCGCCGGGATCCTGCACGAGGTGGGGCGCCACGTCGCCGCGGTCGCCGCGGCGCCCACGGTCGCCGTCATCACCGACACGCAGGTGGGGGCGTTGCACCTCGCAGCGGTCGTCGACTCGCTGCGCCAGGCCCTTCCCGGCAGCCGCACCATCTCCCGCGCCATCGCCCCCGGCGAGTCGCACAAGACGCGCGACTCGTGGAGCGCGCTCACCGACTGGATGCTCGGCGAGCGCTGCGGACGCGATACCACCCTTGTCGCGTTAGGCGGCGGGGTCGTCGGTGACCTGGCGGGCTTCGTCGCGGCGACGTTCATGCGCGGCATCCCGTTCGTGCAGCTGCCGACCTCGCTCCTGGCCATGGTCGACGCGTCGGTGGGCGGGAAGGTCGGGGTCGACACCCCCGCCGGCAAGAACCTCGTGGGGGCGTTTCACCACCCCCGCGCCGTCCTCGTCGACCCCACCGTGCTTAAGACGCTCGACCGCGCGCATCGCCGCGCCGGGCTGGCCGAGGTGCTCAAGCACGGGATCATCGCCGATCTCGCCTACCTCGACCTGGCGGTATCGTTAGGCGCGGCGCTCGTGGACGGGGACACCGTGGACTGGCAGGGCGACCATCTCGCCGCACTCATCGCCCGCAGCATCGAGATCAAGGCGGCCGTGGTGCGCGAGGACGAGCGCGAGGGCGCCCTGCGCCAGATCCTCAACTTCGGGCATACGATTGGCCACGCCATCGAGGCCGCGAGCGACTTCTCTCTCCTGCACGGCGAAGCGATCGCCATCGGGATGGTGCTGGAGGGCGAGCTCGCCGAGAACCTCGGGATCGCCGGGCCGGGGACCGCGGCAAGGATACGCGCCGCGATGCAGGCGGTGGGGCTCCCCACCGTTCGCCCGGCGCAGCACAGTGCGATGACACTTCTCGACCTGATGCGCGTAGACAAGAAGGCGCGACAGGGACGCATCGTCTTCGCGCTCCCCTCGGCCATCGGGGAGATGTCGCGGGGCGATGGGCGCTCCGGGACCGCCGTAGACGACGCGACCATCCTCGGCGTATTGCGCTGAACCGAAGCGGCCGGCGCGAAGCGCGCCGATCGATCTCCTCGACATACATCACGGACAGGGCGCATGACGGCACGAGGCGCGGGACTCCTGGGAATGATCGCCTTCATCTTGCTGCTGGCCTTCGGGTCGTGGCTGCTGGACGTCCCGATGGCGGTGGTGCTCATCGCGACCGTTTTCGCCATCAGCGTGATACTCTGGTTGGCGTCGCGAACACGGCCGCCGGAGCAGCGCTAGCGGTTGCACGCTGTCTGGCCCCCGGCGTCTTTTCGGTTTCGCGCGCAGCGACGTACCCGTTCGAAGACGAATGTTTCTCTCCGGATTTTTTGCATACAATCTTGCAAACCGTTGCCCTGCTGTCAGATACCGACTGACGCGTTCGTAGGGGCTTTCTGGCACCAAAATTGGCTGTTGACGGTTGCGAAACCCTTTCTTATCGTGGCCGCCCGTTCAGCTGGTCAGCCGACCAGTGGTGTCGCTCGATTCGCCACATAGACGGTTAGGGGCGTGTATGCAGCAAGTGACGGAGAGCCGGCCCAAGGGAACCAAGTCTTTCGTCCGTTCCTCACCTTCCACCGCGTTTGATCAGTATCTCCAGGACATACAGAAGCTCCCGCTGATCACGGACCCGGCGGAGGAACGGCGCCTCGCCCGACTCGCGCAGAAGGGCGATGAACGCGCCGCCGAGCGGCTCGTCACGGCCAATCTCCGGTTCGTGATTTCCTACGTGAAGAAGTACCAGGGACACGGCCTCGACCTCAGCGAACTGGTCGCGATCGGCAACGAGGGGCTCCTGAAGGCGGTGCGGAAGTTCGACCCGGACCAGGGCGTCAAGTTCATCTCGTACGCCGTGTGGTGGGTTCGTCAGGCGGTCCTCAAGGCACTCGCCGAGCAGACGCGCTCCGTCCGCATCCCGCTCAACCAGAATTCGCAGCTCATTCGTCTGTCGCGCGCCGAGACGATCCTCGGTCAGGTGCTCCGGCGCGACCCCACCGACGACGAAGTCGCCCGCCTCATTGGCGAAACGCCCGAGAACGTCCGCTCCGCGCGCCAGATGTCGGCGACCGAGGTCTCGCTCGATGCTCCCATCGATCGTTCCGACCGCGAGGCGTCCACGTTGGGCGAGCGCTTCGCCGGCGTCGACGGCGCGGAGATCGAGGAGGTTACCGACTACAAGCTGATGCGCGAGTTCATCGAGCGCGTCTTCCGCAAGTACCTCACGCCACGCGAGCGCAAGATCCTCTACCTGTACTACGGGCTGGAGGAAGGGTCGGAGGCCATGACGCTCGAACGGATTGGCGCGCTGATGGGAGTGACCCGTGAGCGCATTCGGCAGATCCGTGAACGGGCGTTCGAGAAGTTGCGAGAGTCTCCAGACGGCCGCGCGCTCGCCGGATTCTGGTCCGCCGCGTAGGTCGAGCCCTCCCGCACGCTAAATTGGGGTCAGAGTCATCGAACCAGATTCTCGATGACTCTGACCCCAAAGTGAATGTGGATAGACTGTGCCCCCACGGAGCGCTGCGGCTGTACGCGGCGCTCCACTGGCAAGGATGCCCGGGAACTGCATGGACACACAGGCAGCTGCATCAAACGGCGCGCGACGCGTCCTCATCGTCGATGACGAGGTCACCATTCGTATCGCGCTCCGCCGGTTCTTCACGCGCCTGGGCTGGGCGGTGGAAGAGGCCTGCGACGGCGAGACGGCCCTCGATCTCCTCGAGGGCGAGGGCCGTGGATCGCCCAGACGGTTCGACGTTGTCGTCTCCGACCTTCGCATGCCCGGGGTGAGCGGCATCGAGCTGTATGACCAACTCAAGGTGCGGAATCCCGACGTCGTGCGGCGCCTCATCTTCTCGACCGGCGACCTTGTCAGCGAGGAGGCGGCCTCCTTCGTTCGCAGCACCGACTGCGTCGTCCTCCAAAAACCGTTCGAGCTGGCGGCACTTCGCGAAATCGTCGATCGGGTCGTGGCCGACACGGGACACTGATTCCCGAGCGGGTGTCCGCCGTGGTAACATGATCGGACATGCCGGCTCCCGCGCGCCTTCCGATCTTTCCGTTGCCGCTCGTCCTCCTGCCGGGCGAGATACAGCCGCTGCACATCTTCGAGCCCAGGTACCGTCAGCTGCTCGGCGACTGCCTCGATGGGAACCGCACGTTCGGCCTCGTCTGTCGCACGGCTGAAGTGGCGGAGCGGGAGATCCCCGCGGGGACAGCGGGATGTGTAGCGCACGTCGACACGTCGCAGGCGCTGCCGGACGGGCGATCGAATATCACGGTGTCGGGGCGGTCTCGCTTCACGCTCGAGCACTTCGTGGACGACCCCGCCCCTTATCACGTGGCCCTCGTCTCGCCGCTCGACGACATGGACGAAGCCGAGGATGAGATGTTCCCGCTCGCCGACCGCCTGCGATCGCTGTTCACGCGCGTGGGGCGCTCAGCGCGCGCCATTCAGGACGACAGCACGCCCCTCCCCGAACTCCCCCCCTCGCCGGCGGCCTTGTCGTTCGCCATCGGGCAGTACATCGACCTCGATCTCGAGACCAAGCAGCAGTTGCTGGCCACGACGTCGCCTTTCGAGCGTCTTCGACAGCTCGATCGTGTGTTGACACCGATCGTCGACTCGGTGGAGCAGCGTGCGCTCGTCCACACGCGGGCCAGGCACAACGGCCACGGAACGCTCCCATGAATCGCGACGCGCTGGCACGGTCGCTGTCGGCCATCGTCGGAGAGCGGCAGGTCCTTCACCGACCGAGCGAGCTGCTGGTGTACGCCTCCGACGGCCTTCCCGGCTATCGCCGCGAACCAGCGCTCGCGGTCTTTCCCCGCACGCGGGAGGAGTTGGTTGCGGTGGTGCGGCTCCTGGCCCGTGAGCGCGTCCCATTCGTGCCGCGCGGCGCGGGGACCGGCCTCTCCGGCGGCGCCCTCGCCGACGGGAGCGTCCTGCTGGGGCTCAACCGCCTGACGCGCGTCTTGTCGGTCGACGCGGAGAACCGGCTGGCCGTGGTGGAACCCGGCGTGGTGAACGTGCACCTGACGAGGGCGGTCGCGCCGCACGGGCTGCACTATGCGCCCGATCCCTCGAGCCAGGCGGCGTGCACGATTGGCGGCAACGTGGCGGAGAACGCCGGTGGGCCGCACTGCCTCAAGTATGGTGTCACGCTCAACCACGTCGTCGCGCTCACGGTCATCCTTCCCGACGGCGACATCGTCTCGTTAGGGAACGCCGACGGAGAGGACGAGGGCTACGACCTGCTGGGGACGTTCGTGGGAAGCGAGGGGTGCTTTGGCGTCGCGCTGGACGTCACGGTGCGGCTGTCGCCCAACCCGCAGGCGGTGCGGACGCTGCTGGCCGACTTCACGAGCCTCGATGCAGCCGCGCGCGCCACATCGTCCATCATCGCCGCCGGGATCGTACCCGCGGCGCTGGAGATGATGGACCAGGCGACGATCCTGGCGGTGGAAGCGTCGATCTACGCCGCCGGGTACCCGGTGGACGCGGCCGCGGTGCTCCTGCTCGAACTCGACGGCCTGGCCGACGGGATCGACGAGGACGCCGACCGGCTGCGAACGATTTGTCTGGGGAGCGGGGCGCGGTCGGTGCGCGTAGCGCGCGACGAGGGGGAGCGCACGCGCCTGTGGCAGGGACGCAAGAAGGCGTTTGGCGCCATGGGGCGCGTCTCGTCGCACCTGGTGGTGCAGGACGCCGTCATCCCGCGCACGCGCCTTCCCGACGTCCTGCGCGCCATTGCACTGATCGGCGAGCGGGAAGGACTCACCGTCTGCAATGTCTTCCACGCCGGCGACGGCAACCTGCACCCCAACATTCCGTACAACGCCAACGATCCGGAGGAGAGCGCGCGCGTGCACCGCGCGATGACGGCAATCATGCGCACCTGCGTGGAGGCGGGTGGGAGCGTGACGGGGGAGCACGGGATCGGCATCGACAAGCTGGACTACATGCCGCTCATCTTCTCCGAGGCGTCGCTCGACGCGATGTGCCGGCTGCGCGACGCCTTCGACCCGGCTCGGCGCGCCAACCCGGGAAAGGTCGTCCCGATCCGCTCGTGTCGCGAGTGGATGCAGGCGCCGGTGCTGCGATGAGCGAGATCGTCGCCATCCCGCGCAGCACGGCCGATGTGGTCGACGCGGTGCGCGCCGCCGAGGCGGACGGCGCCGCGCTGCGCATTGTGGCTGGCGGGAGTTGGCTCGACGCCGCGCGCCCCATCGATGGCGGTGACCGCCCGGTGCGCCGCCTCGACGTGCGCGCCGTCACGGGGATCGTGGAGTACGTCCCGGGCGACCTCACGCTCACGGCACGGGCCGGAACGACGCTCGCCGAGATCGAGGAGGCCACGAGGCCACACGGACTGTGGCTCCCCCTGGACCCGTACGCCGCCCCTGGCGCGACGCTGGGGGCGACGCTCGCCACCGCCTCGTGGGGGACGCTGGCGGCGTCCAACGGGCTCCCGCGCGACCTGACCATCGGCGTCGAGTTCGTCGACGGTCGCGGGATGGTGGTGCGCGGTGGGGGGCGCGTGGTGAAGAACGTCGCTGGCTTCGACCTGGTGCGCCTGACGATTGGTGCATGGGGGACGCTGGGCGTCATCACCGAGGCGAGCGTTCGCCTGCGCGCGAGGCCAACGTCGGAATGCAGCTTGGCGCTCGACCTTCCCCCCCGCCCCGAGGCCCTGGCGCCATTCCTCCGTGCGCTGCGCACCGCCCCGCTCACGCCGCTGGCGATGGAGCTCGTCGACGCGCCGCTGGCGCGCGCCACCGGAGTCGGCGACGCGGACGCCATCGTCGTGCGGCTGGCGGGAAACGCCGCCGCTCTCGCCGCGCAACGTCGCGTCCTGGCCGCTCTGGGCGCGGTGCGCGAGGTGGGGAACGCGTGCTGGCGCGCACTGGCGACGGCCCTCCCGGCCGACGCCTGGACGGTTCGCCTGTCGCAACGCCCCGCACGCCTGGCCGCGCTCTGGCACGAGACCACGGCGCGGGCGCTGGACCTCGACGGCGCCTGGCGCCAGGGATCGATCGAGCGTGGAGTCGTGCGACTGGTCGTGCCGGCGCGCGAGGGCGCCGCGCTCGCGTTGCGGCTGGCGACGCTCGCCGATCGCTGGCAGGTGATCGGCGAACGCCTCCCACTCGAGGCATGGCGTGCGCTCCCCGTCCCGGCGAGCGACCGCCTGTCGGCGACGATCCGGCGCGCCTTCGATCCGTTGCAGCTGCTCAACCCGGGCGTGCTCGGTCACCCCGTTGCGGCGTCGGCGCCGGCGCACCCGTGGTCCCTGCACACATGACCAGCACGCTTCCCACCGCCCGCCCATGCGCCATCCCCGGGACGCCGCTCGCGCGCGCGATGCCGGGACTCGACACCTGCGTTCACTGCGGCTTCTGCCTGCAGTCGTGCCCGACCTATCTCGCGCTGAACGACGAGAACGACTCGCCGCGCGGACGCATCGTCCTCATGCGCGCCCTCGTGGAAGGCGACCTCGCGCTGGACGACGCCGCGGTGCGCACGCACATCGACCGATGCCTCGGCTGCCGGGGGTGCGAGAGCGCGTGCCCGAGTGGTGTTCCCTACGGGCAGCTCCTGGAGGCGACGCGCGCCACGATGGCCGCGCGCCGGCCGCTGCCATGGGTCGCGCGCGTCATCCTTGGCGTCTTCGCGCGCGGCTGGGTATTGCGCCCGGCGCTGGCCATGGGGCGCCTGACGAGGGCGTTAGGCGCGTCGCGGCTGCTGGCAAAGCTCCAGGGGAGGCTCGGCTTCCCGTTCGCGATGCTGCAGGCCAGCGAGCCCGTGCTGCGCCCACGCGAGTACGTGGCCGCGGGCGACGGGTCGCGCGGGAGCATCGCGGTGCTGCACGGATGCGTCATGGAGGGGCTGTTCGGGCACACGAACCGCGCCACCGAGCGCGTGCTGCTGGTGAATGACTACCGCGTCGTTGCCGCACCGGGCGAAGGGTGCTGTGGCGCGCTGCACGCCCATGCCGGCGACGTGGAGGCGGCGCGCGCACTCGCCAGGCGCAACATCGCCGCCTTCGAGGGCACCGGTGCCGACCTGGTGGCGGTCAACGCGTCGGGGTGCGGGGCGATGATGAAGGAGTACGGGCACCTGCTGCACGACGACGCCGACTGGCGTGACCGAGCCGAGCGATTGGCGTCGCGGGTGCGCGACGTGAGCGAGCTGCTCGCCGCGGCCGGGCCGCGCCCTGGTGGTCCGCTCCCGCTGCGCGTCACGTACGATGCCCCCTGCCACCTGGTGCACGCGCAGCGCGTGACCGCGCCGCCGCTGGCCGTGCTGGCTGCCATCCCCGAGTTGCAGCTGGTGCCGCTCGTCGACGCCGACCAGTGCTGCGGAAGCGCCGGGATCTACAACCTCGTGGAACCCGAGGTGTCCGATGCCGTGCTCGCCCCCAAGCTTGCCCGCATCGAGGAGAGTGGCGCCGCCTTCGTGGCCACCGGGAATCCCGGGTGCCTGATGCAGATCGGCGCTGGCCTCTCGCGGAGCGGACGCACGGCGCGCGCGGTGCACCCGGTGGACCTGCTCGACGCATCATACGGCGAGCGCGGCGGCTGAGGGATGACGCCGATGTCACGCCGCGTCATCGATACGATCCTCATGGAGTTCGATGGCGTCCTCGCCGATACGGCAGAGGCGCGACGACACGCTATGCTCTCTGTCCTGCTCGAGGACTCGATCTCGCTCCAGCCCGACGACTATCACGTTCATTGCGCGGGACTCCCCACTGCAGACGCCGTGCAGCAGGCGCTGGATCTCCTGCGGGTCGAATACGACGAGACGGGGATCGAGTTGCTGGCGCTGCGCGTCGATCGCGCCTTCAGCGCGCACCTCGGCAAGGGCCTCACGCTGGCCGAGGGGGCGCGTGAGGTCGTGGAGCGCCTCGCGGCGCAAGCGCGAGTTGGCATCGTGAGCCGGGCCAACCGGCGCGACATCGAGTTCGCGCTCACGCTGGCGCGGATCGAGTCGCACGTCGCGGTGGTCATCGGGGCGGAAGACGTATATCCTCCCAAGCCATCCCCCGCCCCGTACCAGGCGGCGCTGCGGCGCCTGGAGCACAGGCGCCCAATGCATGCCGACGGAATCGTCGTGGCGCTCGAGGACTCACAGAGCGGCATACGCTCGGCGAGCGCCGCGGGACTCCGCTGCATTGGGGTGGGACGCATCCCGGCGCACATCGCCCTGGAAGCGGATGCGCTCATTCCCGCCATCGCCGGGCTCGACGTGCGCCAGGTCGAGCAGCTGGTGGCGCACGAGGGAGAACGGTTCGCATGAGTCACGACTCGCCGCCAGGTGGCCGCGCACCCGGTTCGCACGACGCGCCGTTGCACGCCACGGAACAAACGATCGACAGCGCGAAGCAACTCCCCACGCCGATGCATGCACCGATCGACACTCCGGCCGACTTCGGCGACTGGGCCGCCGAGTACGCCGCGCTGCGGCACGAGGTGGCGCCACTATCGCACACCCGGCTCGCCGGTGGTGCGATCGTCGTGGACCGGTCGTATCGGTCGCGCGGGACCTTTGCCGGCGCCAAGGCGCGCGAGGTGCTGACGGGACTCATCACCAACGATGTCCTTGCCCTCACCGCGGGTGAGGGGTGCTACGCCGTGGCGCTGACCCCCAAGGGGAAGATCCTGGCGGACGTTCGCGTCCTGGCGCGCGCCGACGACGTGCTGGTCGACGTGCCGCCGCGTGCGGCTGCCGGGTGGTGGGCGATGATCCGCAAGTACGTCAATCCACGGCTGGCCCGCTACGCGGACGTCACGGCGCAGACGGCGGAGATCGGCGTGTTCGGGACGCGTGCGCATGCCGTGGCGGCGGCGGCGCTGGGGCTGTCGTGGGAGGAGCTCCATCGCATGCCGCTCTTTTCCCATCGCGCGGTCGACGCGTCCGGGCTCACGTTGCAGCTGGCGAGAGTTCCCGATCTGGGGCTCGAGGGGTTCTCGCTTCTCGTCGCGCGCGAGCGGCGCGACGCGCTGTGGGCATCGCTCATTGCCCACGGCGCGCGCCCGGCAGGGCTCCATGCGGTGGAAGTGGCCCGCATCGAGGCGGGGCGCCCGGAGTGGGGGATCGAGATGGACGAAACGACGCTGGCGCAGGAAGCCAACATGGAGGCGTTGCACGCGATCTCGTTCACCAAGGGGTGCTACACGGGCCAGGAGACGGTGGCACGCGTGCACTTCCGCGGGCACGTCAATCGCCAGTTGCGCGGCCTTCGTTACGATGAGTCGCAGGTGCCGTCGCGCGGCGCCGAGGTGCGCGACTCGTCAGGAAAGGCGGTTGGCGATGTGCGAAGCGCGCTGGTGTCGCCGCGCCTGGGGGGCGTCGCCATCGCGATGCTGCGGCGCGAGGTGGAGCCGGGACGCGAAGTGGACGTGTCGTACGGGAGCGCGACGATTCGAGCGCGCGTGGTGTCGCTCCCCTTTCCCGAGGGATAGCGGGTACGTGCGCGGGAAGTGGGAGGGGAGAATGCGCGAGCGGGCGCGACCAGATGGTCGCGCCCGCTCGTGGTTGCCGTTCGGCGAAGCTTAGTGCTTCGTCGTGTCAGCGGCGGCCGAGTCGTGCTTGGCGGTGTCGACCGTGGCGGCGCTGTCGGTAGCGGGAGCCGGGGCCGGCGCCATGGCCGGGGCGGCAGCGCTATCAGCGGCCGGGGTGGCCTCTTCCTTGGCGCCGCAGGCGGCGACGAACAGCACGGCGGCGGCGAGAGCGAAACGCTTCATTGCAGGATCTCCAGGGGACGGGGAAGAAAGAAAGTTGTACAGCCGGACTACAAGACCAGTGCGTCTTTGGCCAATCCGGCCGCAGCACGCCGCGCTCTCGACTCAGAGCAGTTGGCAGGGTTTCGGCTGCGTCGTGCGCCTAGAAGCAGCCAAAGGATGGAAAAACCTCCCGGATTTCCGCCCGCCTCCCAACAGCGCAGTGAATTTACGTCCCATGATGCTGGAGTCAAGAGCAACGGACGATCCAAGTGTCGACGTGGCAACGTGTTTCCCCTTCAACCCTGCATGCCCGGTCTGTTGTGCATGTCACAGACGCGCCAACCCGGCCCGGTCCCTCGACCGTTTTTCGGGGATGCTGCCCATTGTGCGTTGGGCGGCGCGTGGGTCAACCGGCTGGGAGCGCGGCACGGCCGTCGTGCTCAGGATGAGCGGAACGAAAAATCGACGCCCGCGCCCTTGGCGGTTCGGGTGCGTTCGCTAGACTGCTTGACCGGGCGCGCCCCCCTCACTCTCGCACCCTCGCCACTCCCGTGATCAGCGCCGATACGAGCACGGCCCCCGAAACTGTCGTTCGCGGAGTCTGCCCGCACGACTGCCCCGACACGTGCGCCATGCTCGTCACGGTGCGCGACGGGCGGGCGGTGCGCGTGCAGGGCGACCCCGAGCACCCGGTCACCGCGGGATTCCTCTGCGCCAAGGTGAACCGGTACCTCGAGCGGACGTACCATCGCGATCGCCTCACGACGCCGCTGCGCCGCGTGGGGAAGAAAGGAGAGGGGCGGTTCGTCCCGGTTTCGTGGGATGAGGCCATCGACGACATCGCGCAACGGCTCACCGCGATCGCCCAGTCGAGCGACGGGCCGCAGTCGATCCTCCCCTACTCGTACGCCGGAACGATGGGGCTGCTCCAGGGTTCGAGCGTCGACCGGCGATTCTTTCACGCGTTAGGCGCGTCGCGCCTGGACCGGACCATCTGCGCCACGGCGGGGAAGGTCGGGATGATGATGACGATTGGCGCCAGCATCGGGGCTGATAGCGAGGGGGTCCCCGGCTGCGACCTGGTGCTGCTGTGGGGGACGAACACCCTCACCTCCAACCCGCACCTCTGGCCCTTTGTCCTCCGGGCGCGCGAAGGCGGGGCCCGGGTGATTGCCATCGACCCGGTCAGGACGCGCACGGCTGAGCAATGCGACGAATGGCTGGGGATCCGCCCGGGGACCGACGCGGCGCTCGCCCTGGCCATGATGCACGTGCTGTTCGACGAGGGGATGCAGGACGACGACTACCTCGCGCGCTACACGCTGGGAGCGGACGAACTGCGCGAGCGGGCAAAGGAATGGAGCCCGGAACGCGCGGCGCCGATCACGGGGCTGGACGCCGACACGATCCGTTCGCTGGCGCGACGGTATGGCAGGGCGCGTTCGGCGTTCGTCCGGATCAACTACGGATTGCAGCGCCACGCCGGCGGCGGCATGGCCGTGCGCACCATCGCCTGCCTCCCGGCCATCACCGGCCACTGGCGGCGCTCCGGCGGCGGCGTGCAGCTGTCGACCAGCGCCACCTTCCGGATGAATACCGCCGCGCTGGAGCGCCCCGACCTCAACCCCGATGTGCGGACGATCAACATGATCCGCCTGGGGGATGCGCTCACGCGCCCGGACGCTGGTGTGGGTGGGCCGCCGGTGAAGGCGCTCGTGGTCTACAACTCGAACCCGGCCGATGTGGCGCCGGAACGGAACACGGTGCTGCGCGGACTGGCGCGCGAAGACCTGTTCACCGTGGTGCTCGAGCATTTCCAGACCAACACGGCCGACTGGGCGGACTACCTGCTGCCGGCCACGACGCAGCTGGAGCACTGGGACGTCCACACGGCGTACGGTCACCTGTACGCCGGGCTCAACCGCCCGTCGATTGCGCCGTTAGGCGAGGCGAAGCCCAACACGGAGATCTTCCGGCTGCTGGGGCGGCGCATGGGGCTCGACCCCGCGCTGTTCGCCGACGACGACCAGCAGCTCGTGCGCCTCGCGCTGGAGTCGACGCACGAGCGGATGCGGGGCGTGACGTTCGAGCAGCTGCTGGAGAAGGGGTGGGTGCGGCTCAACGTCCCGTCGCCATACGCGCCCTACGTCAACGGCGGCTTCCCGACGCCGAGCGGGAAGTGCGAGTTCCGTTCAGCGCGACTGGAAGCGATGGGGTTCGATCCGCTCCCGACGTACATCGCGCCATACGAGCTGCCCGAGACGGCGCCCGAACTCGCGGCGCGCTATCCCCTCTCGCTGATCTCCTCGCCGCGTCACTTCTTCCTCAACTCGACCTTCGTGAACATCGAGTCGCTGCGGAAGGGGGCGGAGCCGGAGTGCATGTTGCACCCGGTGGATGCGGAACGGCGCGGGCTCGTGGCGGGATCGCGGGTGGTGGTGCATAACGATCGCGGTCATTTCGTGGCGCGCCTTCGCGTGGAGCCCGGGGTGCGCGAGGGGGTGGCGTGGACGCCGTCGGTGTGGTGGGGGAAGCTGTCGCCGGACGGGCAGAATGCGAATGCGACGACGTCGCAGCGCGAGACCGACCTCGGGCACGGCCCCGTGTTCTACGACAACCTGGTCGAGGTAAGCGCCGCCGACTGACGGCACCGGGTGCGGTGCACCGGCCGGCCGAACGACTTGACGGCGTGCGGCGTTGTAGCTTCGACCCTTCGATTCCCGGAGATCACGTGCCGTCCGCGTCCCTCCCCTCGACACTCGGCGCCCTCAAGGCGCACCCGCTTGGCGACCGTCGACGCGTCTTGCGTTCCGTGAAGGATGAGCTTCGCGAGAACCTGATGGCGAAGTTGCGCGACGGTGGGGCGCTGTTCGACGGCGTGATCGGTTACGAGGACACCGTGATGCCGCAGATCGTGAACGCGATCCTGGCGCGGCACAACTTCATCCTGCTGGGGCTTCGCGGGCAGGCCAAGTCGCGAATCCTGCGCGCGCTGGTCACGCTGCTGGACGAGGTGATACCGACGGTGGCGGGGAGCGAGATCAACGACAACCCGTATGCGCCAATCTCGAAGTTCGCGCGCCAGCGACAGGAGGAGATGGGCGACGAGACGCCGATCGCGTGGGTGGAGCGCAGTCACCGCTACGTGGAGAAGCTGGCCACGCCGGACGTGACGATCGCCGACATCATCGGCGACGTGGACCCGATCAAGGCGGCGCGCGGGGGACACATCCTGTCCGACGAGCTGACGATCCACTACGGGATGCTGCCGCGCGCGAACCGCGGGATCTTCGCCCTGAATGAACTCCCCGACCTCGCCGGCAAGGTGCAGGTAGGGTTGTTCAACATCATGCAGGAGGGCGACGTCCAGATCAAGGGATATCCGGTCCGCCTCGCCCTCGACGTGCTGCTCTGCTTCACCGCGAATCCCGAGGACTACACGGCGCGCGGCAAGATCATCACGCCGCTCAAGGACCGCATCGGGAGCGAGGTGCTCACGCACTATCCCGAAACGGTGGAGCTGGGGATGCAGATCACGGCGCAGGAGGCGTGGACCAATCGCGGGACGCTTCCGGTGCGGATTCCCGACTTCGTGTCGGAGGTGATCGAGCGGATCGCGTTCGAGGCGCGCACCGACAAGCGCATCGACCGTCGTTCGGGCGTCTCGCAGCGCATGCCGATCTCGGTGCTGGAGAGCGTGGTGTCGAACGCGGAGCGTCGCGCCCTGCGGCACGGGACGCCGGAGATCGTGCCGCGCCTCTCGGACCTGTACGCAGCGCTTCCCGCCATCACCGGCAAGATCGAGTTGGAGTACGAGGGCGAGCTGGTCGGCTCGGCGCACATCGCGCGGGAACTGATCCGGCGTGCGGCCGACGGCGTCTTCCGCGACCGGGCGGGGGGCGTCAACCTCGACGACATCATCCTCTGGTTCGAGGACGGTGCGGCGTTGCAGGTGACGGACGACGTGGAGGCATCCGTGCTGGCCCGTGCCTTCGCGGTCGTGCCCGGGCTGGTGGCGCTGGTGCATCGCGTGGGGCTGGCCATGCCGACGGACGACGCGACGACGTCGGCGGCGTGCGAACTCGTGCTGGAGTCGCTGGTGGCGCGCCGAAAGGTGTCGCGCTCGGACACGGGACAGTACGTGCGCTCTCCGCAGGAGCGCCGGGGGCGCGGCGGCCAGCAGGACCTCGGCGGCGGCCTGTCGGCCTGACGATCGCATGCCGACGACGCGCCGCCCCGCTCGTGCCGGCGTCGCCGCCCGGCGGCCGTCGCGCGTCGTGATCCGCGCGGCCACTCCCGCCGACCTCGATGCGGTGGTGTCGCTGCGGCTGGCCTTGCTGCGCGAGGAAGCGCGCAATCCGCTGTTTGCCCGCGCGCGTCGTGACCTGCCGTCGCGCGTGGCCGACCTCACGGCGTTGCAGCTGTCGGCGACCGGCGAGGTGACGCTGCTGGCGCTGCACGGAGCCGACGCCATCGGGATCCTGCGCGCCACCAGCTCGCGCGGCACCCGCCTCGTCCACCCGTTGCGTTATGGCTTCCTCACCTCAGCCTACGTGCGCCCCGCGCACCGGCGCGCCGGCGTGCTGCGGCGCCTGCTCGAGGGCGCCGAGGCCTGGTGCCGCGACCAGGGACTCACCGAAGTGCGATTGCACTGCGCGCTGGAGAACGTCGAGGGGAACCAGGCGTGGGACGCCCTCGGCTACGCCCCCGCCGAAGTGGTGCGGCGCCGCGTCCTCCCGCCGCGACCGCGGCGGTCGGAGTAGGACATGCCCGTCGTCACCGTCTCCCGGACGTTTGGCTCGGGCGGCAGCCTGGTGGCCGCGGAGCTGTCCCGCCGGCTGCAATGGGCGCTGCTCGACAACGCCTTCGTGGAACGCGTCGCCATCGGGCTGCACACGACGCCGGCGCACGTGCAGGCCATCGAGGAGCGACGCCCGTCGCTGGCCGAGCGCATTGCCGACGCCTTCGCCTACAGTTCGCAGGAGATGCTGTCGGCGCCGCTGGGCGCCCCGCTCCCCCCCACGGAGGAGCGGATACTCGAAGTGACGCACCGGGTGATCGACGAGGCCGTGGCGCGCGGACCGGTGGTGCTGGTGGGGCGCGGCGCGCAGGCATGGCTGGCCAACCGCGTCGATGCGGTGCACTTCCTCTGCGTCGCGCCGCACGACGCCTGCGTGTCGCGAGTCGTGGAGCGCGAGCGCGTGACGCCGGCCGACGCGGCGAAGCTGATCGAGGACACCAATCGCAATCGCGAGGCCTATGTGCGGCGCAACTGGCAACGCGAGTGGCGTGACCCCGCCAACTACCACCTGTGCGTCAACACGGGGTTGCTGGGGATCGACGGCGCCGTGAACGTGGTGGAATCGTTCGTGCGCGAGCGGCTGGGAATCATGCCGCGCTGACCCGGCCGCGCCGCGTCGGACGCCCTGGCGCACGCGACGCGTGACGGCGCTGTTCGCTGTCAGGGCGCGCGCACGTCGATGACGGCGCGCAGGCGCGCATCGGCCGAGGAGGGGCCCGCCAGCAGGATGAAGCGCCCCGGCTCCACCACGCGCGCCAGCGCCGCGTTGATCAGGGCGAACCGCTCGGCGGGGAGCACGACGTCGGCGGTGCGCGACGCACCAGCGGCGAGCGAGACGCGCGCGCTCCCGGCCAGCGCCAAGACCGGACGCGCCACGCTTGCCACCTCGTCGCGCAGGTAGAGCTGCACCACCTCGTGCGCCGGGCGCTCACCCGTGTTGCGCAGGAAGATGCGAGCAACCACCGCCTGCCCCGCTCGCGGCGACGTCGGCGCCACGATCATCGAGTCGTAGGCAATCGCGCTGTAGCCAAGGCCGTGGCCAAAAGCGAAGGCGGGGCGACCGGTGAGGTCGAGATAATCATCGCCACGCCCGGTGGGGCGGTGAAAGTACGAGAGCGGGAGCTGCCCCTCGGCGCGCGGAACGGTGATCGGGAGATGCCCCGACGGCGGCGAGTCGCCGAGCAGGAGTGCGGCCAGCGCCTCGCCGCCAGCCTCACCCGGGTACCACGCCTGCACGAGTGCCCCGACCCGGTCGCGCCAGGACTCGGTGATCACCGCGCTGCCGGCGATCAGGACGACGACGACCGGGCGCCCAGTGGCGATGACGGCGTCGATGAGCGCCTCCTGGTGCCCCGGCAGGCGCAACGATGCGCGGTCACGAAACTCCCCCTCCTCGATGCCGGCGACCACCACGGCCACGTCGCTTTCCCGCGCCAGCGCTGCCGCACGCGCAATGTCGCCGCGCCAGTCTCGCGCCGTCGCATGGTCCCACAACAGGCGGATGCGCCCGGCGCCCGTGCTCTCGAAGTACTCGAGGCGGATGGCGATGTCCCGCCCAACGGTGACGGGGACGGTGATGCTCGCGGTGGAGTAGCTCCGCTTGTGCCAGCGGTCGATGACCAGGCGGCCGTCGACGTAGAGGCGAACGCCGTCGTTTCCCTCCACGGCGAGCGTGAGGGGTCCGGAGGCCGGGGGGGTGAGCGTCCCTTCCCAGCGCGCGGAGTACCAACCGTAGGCGAGGGTGCTATCGGGGCCGCCGAATGGCCAGGTGAAGTCGATGGTGGCATCGGTGCGCGTGAGCGATGGCGCACCGGCAAGGGTGATGTTGGGGAAGTAGGTGCCCCGCAGCCCGCCGCCTAACGCTGATGCCGGGACGGGGACGAGTGCGGGGCTCCCGCGTCCCGGCCCCGGGGCATAGCGCACCTCGCCGCGCCCGCGGAGCCGCGACTCGAGTCCGGCGCGAATCGACACCACGCGTTCTCCCGGCCCCGCATAGCCACCCAGCCGGGCCTCGTCGGCATCCACGCCGATGAGGGCGATGCGTCGCGGTGAGCGCAGGGGGAGCGCCTGACCGTCGTTATGCAGCAGGACGAACGAGGCGCGCGCGGCCTCGGCGGCCAGCGCTCGATGCTCGGCGCGCATCGCGCTGTCGGATGCGCTGTCGAAGCGCACATACGGCTGTTCGAAGAGGCCAAGCTCGAACTTGAGACGGAGGACGCGCAGGACGGCGCGATCGATGACGTCGCGTGGGATGCGGCCGGGCTCGAAGGCGGGGCGGAAGAGCGCGGCGTGGCTGGCCGACGTCTGCAGGATGACGTCCAGCCCGACCTCGAGCGCGCGCTGCGCCGACGCCGGGTAGTCGCCCGCGGTCATGTGGAGGACGTTGGCCCCTCCCACCCCGCCGGCGTCGGACATCACGACACCGGTGAAGCCCCAGTTCGTGCGCAACGTCTCCGTGAGCAGGAAGCGGCTCGCCGACGCCGGGGCGCCGTTGACGGAGTTGTACGACGCCATGACCGAGCGTGCGCCGCCAGCCGCAATCGCCGAGCGAAAGGGGGGAAAGTGCAGCGCGTCGAGCCACTGTCCATCGAGGTCGATCGGGTAGCTGTCACGCCCGCCCTCGCCCACATTGGCGACGAAGTGCTTGGGCGTGGTGACGACGCCGGCTTGCTCGACGGCGTGCACGAAGGCCACCCCCAGCTGCGAGGCGAGCTGCGGGTCCTCGCCGAACGTCTCCTCGGTGCGTCCCCAGCGAACGTCGGTGGCCACGTTGAGCACCGGCGATAGCAGCTGACGGATGCCGCGCTCGCGCGCCTCGCGCGCGGTGGCAGCGGCCACGCGCGCCACGAGCGCTGAATCCCACGTGGCGGCGAGGGCGATGGCCTGGGGAAAGACCGTCGCCCCACCCTGCGCCAACCCGTGCAGCCCCTCCTCCCATGGAATCATCGGGATGCCGAGGCGCGTGCGCGTGACGAAGTAGCGCTGCAGGGCATTGATGCGCTCGGCGACCTCGCGCGCACCGCCACCTGGCCCCGGCCGCACCTGCAGGCCGTACACGCCGTGTTGCAGCACCGCCAGGTCGAGCGTGGTGTCGTCGGGGATGGCGAAGAGCTGCCAGAACTTCTCCTCCGACGTCATGCGCGCGAGGAGATCGGCGGCGCGCACGTCCGGCGAGAGCGATGCGTTCCGATAGCTCGCGTCGCGCGGCGCACACCCACCGAGTGCGAGAAGACCCGCGGCGCAGGCGATGAGCGAGGCACGTCGACGATGCATCGAGCGCAGGCAGCGGGTTGGTCGGGCGGGAGCGCGCACGCGGGCAACGCCGTACGTCGGGAACGCGACGAAGATGCCCGGCGCCCTCGCGGCCGGCAATCGTGCGCCGCAACTTCCCTCACCCTCACTCCTGGACGTTGCATGTCACGCTGGTCATGGCGCACCGTTGTCGCCCGTTCTCCCCGTCTGTGGCGGCTCGTCTCGAGCGCCTCCACGTTGCTCGTCGCGACCGCAGTTGCGTCACCTGAGGCGCGGGCGCAAGGAGTGCCGCGACGCGCCAGCATCAGTGCACACAGCGCCGCGGAGCAACGCGCCCTGGCCGCCGCCGGGAGTGTGCGCATCGCCGAACTCCCGTGGACGGAGGCGATCGCTCGCCTCGACAGCTCGACCGTGGTGGTGATCCCGATCGGTGCCGAGGCCAAGGAGCATGGGCCGCACCTGCCGCTGAACAACGATTGGTTGCTGGCGGAGTACTTCGCGCAGCGCGTCGCGTCGAAGACACCGGTCGTGCTCTATCCCACGATCAACTACCACTTCTATCCGTCGTTCGTCGAGTATCCCGGGTCGACCACGTTGCAGCTGGAGACGGCGCGCGACGTGGTGATCGACATCGTGCGCACGATCGCCCGGCACGGGCCGCGCCGCTTCTACATCCTCAACACCGGCGTCTCGACGCTGCGCGCCCTTGCACCGGCGCGCGACACACTCGTCGCCGATGGCCTCGTGGTGCGCTACACCGACATCTTGAACGTGGGGCGCGAGGCGGAGGAACGCGTGCGCCAACAGCGCGGCGGGACGCACGCCGACGAGATCGAGACGTCGATGATGCTGTACATGCATCCCGAGGTGGTCGACATGAGGAGAGCGCTGGACGACTACCATCCGGGAAGCGGCGGGCTGACCCGTGACTCGGTGCGCGCGGTTCGCGAGCAGAAGGTCTGGTCGCGCTCGGGGACGTTCGGCAACGCCACGCTCGCCACCCGCGAGAAGGGGCGAATCGTGACCGAGGCGCAGGTCGCCGGGATGCTGGCCGAGATCGAGGCATTGCGTCGCGCGACGATCCCGTAGGGTGTCCCGGAGGGGAGCCTGGAAGGCGTCCCGTCTCAACTTTACGCCGCCGGTGGGCGTTTCCCTTCTTGCCGGCACGCGAAGTCCATCCAGCGTTGTCGGCACCCGCGGCGGCAGTGGCACATGCCGCCGCCCCACTCCATGCAAGGGTTCCGTATGCGCTCCTTCCTCCGGCTCCTCGCCGCCCTCCGGCTCCTCACCGCCCTCCCGCTCGTTGCAGCGGCCGTGGCCGGTGCCCAACCGCCGCAGATGGGCAACACCGTGCAACTGCGCGCGCGCCGCGACTCGCTCGAGTCCGAACTGCAGCGCATCGCCATCGTCGACCGGAAGGTCATGGTGGTCATGCGCGACGGGCTGCGGATGCAGGCCGACATCTATCGCCCACGGCAGGCGAGCCAGAAGGTCCCGGCGATCTTTGTCCGCACGCCGTACAACTTCAACTGGTGGGACGTGCGCCTGGGCGCCCCCGCCGACATGTCGCAACAGCTGGAGGCGGTGAAGCGCGGCTACGCCTACGTGGTGATGAACGAGCGCGGCCACTTCTTCTCCGAGGGGAACTACGACATCCTTGGACCGCCAACGACCGATGGCTACGACGCGATCCAGTGGATCTCGACGCAGTCGTGGGCCAATGGCAAGGTCGGATTGATCGGGTGCTCGTCGACGGCCGAGTGGCAGATGGCCGTCGCCGCGCAGGCGCCGCCCGGGCTGGGCACGATCATCCCGCAGGGATTCGGGGCGGGGGTGGGACGTGTGGGGCCGTACTACGAGCAGGGCAACTGGTATCGCGGCGGCGCGGTGCAGATGCTCTTCATCGCCTGGCTGTACGGCGAACAGAACCAGGTGCGCCCCATGCTCCCGGCCAACCTGACACAGGAGGAGCGCATTCGCTTCTCCAAGTCGTTCGATCTCGGGCAGCAGCTGCCGCCGGTGGACTGGGCCCGCGCGCTGCGCCACCTCCCGGAGATGGACATCCTCAAGGCGGTCGACGGCCCGCGCGGGATCTTTGCCGACTCGATGCCGGGCATTGCCACGGGCGGCGCGATGGTGAAGCGCGCGCCTAACGACTCGGCGTGGTACCGCGGCGGCCTGTTCCACGACAACATGACCATCAACGTCCCCGGACTCTGGTTCATGTCCTGGTACGACGTGTCGGTGGGGCCCAACCTCGCGACATACAACCACGTGCGAAAGACCGCACGCCCCGAGATCGCCAACCAGCAGTACGCCGTCATCGCCCCCACGCTCCACTGCGCCTACAAGCGGGCAACGGAAAACACGATCGTCGGCGAACGCAGCGTGGGCGATGCACGCCTGGACTACGACGCGCTCACCTTCGGCTGGTTCGACATCTTCCTCAAGGGCGAACAGAGCCGCCTGCTCGACACCCTCCCCAAGGTGCGCTACTACACGATGGGAATGAACAAGTGGCAGTCCGCCGAGAGCTGGCCGCCCAAGGGTGCCGAAACGCTGACGTATTTCCTCGCCAGCGGGGGCAAGGCCAACTCGGCCAAGGGCGACGGCGTCCTCACCACGAAGCCGCCCAAGGTCGACACACCCGACGCCTTCTCATACGACCCGATGAACCCGGTCCCGTCGTACGGCGGCAACGTGTGCTGCACGGGGAACGCGGTGATCGGCGGCGCACTGGACCAGCAGAAGATGGAGGAACGCGACGACATCCTCGTCTACACCAGCGAACCGATGAAGGAAGGAATGGAGGTCAGCGGCCCGGTCGAGCTCACACTCTACGTCTCCACCGACGTCAAGGACACCGACTTCACGGTGAAGCTGATCGATGTCTACCCGGACGGTCGGGCCTACAATCTGGATGAATCGATCCAGCGGGCGCGCTACCGGGAGGGCTACGACAAGGTGGTGTGGATGGAGAAGGAGAAGGTCTACAAGGTGAAGGTCGGCCCGCTCACGACGTCGAACTACTTCGAACCCGGACACCGCCTGCGCATCGAGGTCTCGGGGTCGAACTTCCCCCGCTTCGACCGGAACATGAACACCGGCGGCAAGAACTACGACGAGACAACCGGTGTCGTGGCCCACAACAAGGTCCACCACAGCACCAAATATCCGGCGTCGCTGACCGTCACCGTCGTCAAGCGAAAGACCGCGTCCTGACGGCCGCGCGAGTGGCGCCCGGTCAGCACGACCGGCGCGCTACTCGTTTGCCGACCGTGGCCTGCCGATACTCCCACTGAGTCCTCGTCGAGGCATCTGCCCTCGCGCAGGACGTCACGCCCCAACCGCAACGCCCGGATCACTGTCGACGCCACGGCTCGTACGCGTCGCGTCGATTGACCATACCGTATGGCCAAGCTTCCGAACACATGAGCGATGTCCCCACGCCTGACGACGCGAGCGTGACGACGCAGGCAGTGTCTCCCGATTCGAGGGGCGGCGTCGGCGATGTTCTCGAGCGTGTCTCGGACCTGCTGCCGGGGTCGGTCTACGCGTTCCGGCGCTCCCGTGATGGGGCCTACTCGTTCCCCTTCGTCACGCAGCGCCGGGATTTCTTCTTCGGCCTGGTCCCCGGGGCGCTGCACGGCGCCGTCGAACAGTTCTTCGCTCGCGTCCACGCAGATGATCTCGCCGCCTTCTCGGCGTCGATCGAGCAGTCGGCCGCCGAGCTGACGACGTGGACGCACCGCTTCCGCTTCATGCACCCGGAGCTGGGTGAGCGGTGGATCGTCGCAAGCTCGCACCCGGAAAAGGACGCCGACGGAAACGTCACGTGGTACGGCGTCGCGACCGACATCACCGATGCGGTCGCATCGGACCGCGAGATGAATCGTCGCCAGGCGATGCTGTCGGCCATTATCGATTTCAGCCCGTCGGTGTTGACGGTGAAGGACCTCGCGGGGCGCTACGTCCTGGGCAATCCCAACATGCAGCGGCTCGTTGGGCGCAGCGAGGCGGAGATCGTCGGCCGGACGGCGTTCGACCTCTTCGACGACGAGTCGGCGCGTAATATCGTCGCGATCGACCAGCAGGTCGTTGCTACTGGCGAGAAGGTGCGCGCCGAGGAGCGCGTGGTCGTGGACGGCGTGGAGCGCTTCTACAACGCCCACAAGTTCCCGCTGCTCGACGAGAACGGACGCGTCGGATACATCTGCTCCATCTCGCTGGACATCACCGAGCAGCGACGAAACGCGCTTGAACTTGCGGAGCGCGAGCTCCTCTTCCACAACGTCTTCAACGCGCAGTTCCAGTACATGTCGGTACTGGACCCTGACGGACGGGTGCGCGAGATCAGCGATCTCCCGCTCAAGGTCGCACACGCGCGTCGCGAGGACTACGTCGGGCAGTACTTCTGGATGGCGCCAGGGTGGCGCGACCGACCGGAGTGGCACGCCATCTGGCAGGATCGCCTTCGCCAGGCCGCGGCGCAGGACGGCCCGGTGTTGACCGAGGACGAGTTCAACCTCCCCGACGGCTCCATCGGCTACGCCGACGCCGCCACCACCGCCGTACGCGATGCGCACGGCGAGCTGCAATACTACATCATCCAGGCGAGCGACAGCACGGCGCGCAAGCGTGCCGAGCTGGCGCTGCGCTCCAGCGAGCTGGCGAACCGCACCATCCTCGACTCGCTCTCGGATGGCGTTTTCGTCGTGCACGAGGGCGCCATCGTCTTCGTGAATCCGGCGTTCGCCTCGATGCTGGGGTATACCGTCCCCGACATGGCGCGGCTGGCGATCAGCGACCTCATTCCCGCCGAGCACCGCGGCGCGTGGCAGGACGTCCTCGCGCAGACCGCGGGTCGAAACGACCGCACGGTCACGCTCGCGATGGAGCTGCACACCCGTGGGGAACCGCGACGCGTGGCCATCGAGTTGCGGGCGCGCGCCGTGATGTACCTTGGGCGCCCCGGCGTCCTCGGCATCGTGCGCGACGTGACGGAACGGCTCAAGAGCGAGGTCGCCCTGCGCCAGAGCGAGCTGCGCTTTCGACAGTTGGCGGAATCCGTGCGGGAGGTCTTCTGGCTCTCCAATGTGGAGAAGAACGAGGTCCTCTACATCAGCCCTGCCTTCGAGACGATCTGGGGGCGGTCGCTCGACGCGCTGCGCGACTCGGCGACGCTCTGGATGGAGGCCATTCACCCGGACGATCGCGAGCGCATCGAGCGCGCGGCGCGCGAGCAGCAGGCGCAAGGGACGTACGACGAGGAGTACCGCATCGTCCGCCCGGACGGCGAGATTCGCTGGATCCACGACCATGCCTACCCGGTGCGCGACGAGTCGGGCGTCGTCACGCGCATTGCCGGCGTGGCCGAGGACATCACCGAGCGGCGAACGCTCGAGGAGTCGCTGCGCCAGACGCAGAAGATGGAGTCGATCGGGCAACTGGCCGGTGGCGTGGCGCACGACTTCAACAACTCGCTGACGGTCATCATGGGGTGCGCGCGGCTGCTGGAATCGGAGCGCACCATGTCGTCCGACTCGGGCGCACTCCTGACCGAGATCCAGCACGCGGCCGAGCGCGCCGCGTCGCTCACCCGCCAGCTGCTCGCCTTCAGCCGCCAGGAAGTGCTGGCGCCGCGTGTGCTCGACCTGAACGTGGCCATCGGCGACACGCACAGGATGCTCGAGCGGTTGCTGGGCGAGGACGTGATGATCATGACGTGGCTGGACCCGTCGGTGCCTAACGTCAAGGTCGACCCCGGGCACGTGGTCCAGCTCCTGATGAACCTGGCGGTGAACGCCCGCGATGCCATGCCGCATGGCGGCACGCTGGAGATTGCGACGGCGCTGGTACGGCATGACGCCGAGCACGTGCGGCACCACCCGGGGCGCCTCGAGGGAGACTACGTCGAGCTGCGCGTCTCCGACGTCGGCACGGGGATGTCGCCGGAGATCGTGTCGAAGATCTTCGAGCCGTTCTTCACCACCAAGGCGGTGGGGCGCGGAACGGGGCTGGGGCTGTCGGTCGTGCACGGGATCGTGACGCAGAACGACGGCACGATCGACGTCGAGAGCACCCCCGGCGTGGGGACGACGTTCCGCGTCGCCTTCCCGGCGGTGTACGAAGGGACGCTGGAGCGCACACGCGGCCCGGCCAACATGCGCGCCGTGGGGACCGAGCGCCTCCTCCTGGTCGAGGACGACGATTCGGTGCGCCGCATCGCCGCGCGCGCGCTGCGGTCGGCCAACTACCACGTACTGGTGGCCAACGACGGCGTGGAGGCGTTGCAGCTGCTGGCCGGGTTGGCCGCGCCCATCGACGCCCTCATCACCGACGTCGTGATGCCGCGCATGGGGGGCGCCGAACTCGCCGACGGCGTGCGTGCCATCTGCCCGCAGGCGCGCATCCTGTTCACCAGCGGCTACACCAACGACGCCCTGTCGCGCAGCGGGATCACCGAGGAGAGCGTCGCCTTCCTGCAAAAGCCCTACGCCGTCGACGACCTCCTCGAGGCCACCCGGCGCCTGCTCGATGGCGGCTGAGCAGGCGCGGCCGGCCGCGCTACAACTCGCGCACCTCCGGATAGCGCCGAAACGCCCACCAGCCGTAGACCAGCATCAGGAGCGCCGCACCGCCAATCGCGGCATCGATCCCGAAGACGCGCGCCACCACACCGCCGCCGAACGCCCCCACCACCTGCGGCAACCCGACCACGATGATGGAGTAGATCGCCATCAACCGGCCGCGGAACGCGTCAGGCACGATCGACTGCATGAGCGTGTTGGCGAGCGCGTTGTTGATGATCATCACGAAGCCGGTCACCAGGAGGACGACGTACGCCAGGTGCGGCGAACGGACGAACGACAGCGCGAAGAGCAGCGCCCCAAAGGCGAACGACGTCCGCGTGAGCAGCCGACCGCGTGAGCGCGGCGCCGACGCCGCCAGCACCAACGCCCCCGCCAACCCCCCGATCCCCACGGCGGAGAGAATCACGCCGTAGCCGTCGGCCTCCAGCCCCAACATGTCGCGCGCCATGACCGGCATGAGCGAGAGGTAGGGATTGCCGAGGATCGAGAAGACGGTGATGACCTCGATGAGGCCGCGCACGCGATGGTCGTTCCGCACGAAGGCGAGCCCTTCCCGGATCCCCTCCATGGGCGACGTCGTGTGGACGACCGGCGTGTGCGGCGGGAGCGCGATGCGCGAGAGCCCGATGAGGACGGTGAGGTAGCTGAGCGCATTGACGCCGAAGCACCAGGCGAGCCCGAACTTGGCGATGATCACCGCCGCCACCGCGGGGCCGAAGATGCGGGCCAGGTTGAACCCCGACGAGTTGAGCGCGATCGCGTCGCGCAGGTCGTCGCGCCCCACGAGGTCGATCATCAGCGACTGACGCGCCGGAATCTCCACGCTCCCGATCGCCCCGCCCAGCAGCGCCAGCGCTATCAGCCCCGGGATGTTGATCCGCCCGGACCAGGTGAAGTACCAGAGCAGCACCGCCTCCACCAGCAGGAGGCTTTGCGCGATCTTCACCAGCTTCAGCTTGTCGCTGCGATCGACGGTGACGCCCGCGTGCAGCGAGAAGAGGAGGATGGGGAGCGACCCGCTGAACGCGACGAGCCCGACGATGAACGCGCTGTTGGACAGCTCGAGGGCGAGCCACCCCTGCGCCATCGACTGCATCCAGGTCCCGATGAGGGAGAGCGTCTGCCCCACCCAGAAGCGACGGAAGTTCGCGTGGGTGAGCAGGACCCGGAACGGGTTCAGTGAGCGGCGAGGGGGCGTCACAGAAGGAGAAGTTACTCGACCGACCCCTGATGAGGGATCGCCGATACCGCCGTTCGTGTTGTATGCTGGTGGGACGGAGTGCACGTCCGGCTCCATCGGTCGATCCGCTGCTCCCGAGGTCGTCATGCGTTCGCATACGTACAGCAAGTTCTCCCCCGAGGCCGCGGACGCCATCGACCTCGACGCGCTGCTGGAACAGCTCTCCGACTTCCTCCTGCAGTCGGGCTTTGCGGGGGGCGCGCAGTACCATCCGTTCTGGGGTGAGACGGGAGAGGACGGCGACCGGTCGCTCGACGCCCTCAAGCAGGCCATCCTGCAGGCGCTGATCGACAGCGGGCAGTTCACCCCCGAGATGCTCAAGGCGCTCCGCGGCGACGACGACGAGGACGCGCAGGACTCGCTCGCCGGGCTGCTCGACGACCTCGTGAAGCGCCTCATCGAGCAAGGCTTCCTGAACCTCGAGGCGCCGCCGGAGATCCCCGACTCGCATGAGGCGATCGAGGGGCCCGGCGGGCTCGCCCGCGCCGCCTCGCGCGACGTCAACTTCCGCCTGAGCGACAAGGGGATCGACTTCCTGGGCTACAAGGCGCTCCGCCACATCCTCGGGTCGTTAGGCAAGTCGTCCGTGGGGAGCCACGACACCCCCTTCCTCGCCACCGGCATCGAGGCCGACGCGTCGAGCAAGCCGTACGAGTTCGGCGACACGCTCAACCTCGACGTCAACGAGACGCTCAAGAACACGCTCACCCGCACGGGATCGTTGGAGGCCCCGCTCGACATCGACTATCCCGACCTCATGGTGCGGCAGGCGGAGTACCGTTCGTCGTGCGCCACGGTCCTCATGCTCGACTGTTCGCACTCGATGATCCTGTACGGCGAGGACCGCTTCACCCCCGCCAAGAAGGTCGCCCTCGCGCTCACGCACCTCATCCGCACGCAGTTCCCCGGCGACACGATTCGCGTGGTGCTCTTCCACGACTCGGCGGAGGAGATCCCCATCGCCACGCTCGCCCACGCGCAGGTGGGCCCCTATCACACGAACACCGCCGAAGGTCTCAAGCTCGCGCGCCGCATCCTGATGGCGCAGAAGAAGGACATGCGACAAATCGTCATGATCACCGACGGCAAGCCGAGTGCGCTGACGATGCCGAACGGCCAGGTGTACAAGAACTCCATGGGCCTCGACGCCTTCGTCCTGCAGGAGACGATTCGCGAAGTCGCCAACTGCCGCCGCGCGGGGATCGTCATCAACACCTTCATGCTCGCCCGCGACCGCGCCCTGGTCGAGTTCGTGAAGCACGTCTCGTCGATCTGCCGCGGCAAGGCGTACTTCACCAACACCATGACGCTGGGTCAGTACATCCTCATGGACTTCCTGCGGAAGAAGACGCGCAAGGTCTCCTGAAGCCGTCGCGACCGTCGCGCTCGTCGCGACCGTCGCGCTCAAGCGCGTCCGGCGCCTGCCGACACTCCCACTTGCGCACCCGAGGAGGGCGCGCTAGGATGCGCTCCATAACCGAAGCTCGTGGCGATTTACGGCATATTGCGGCCACGTAAAACATCTCGCTAAAAAGCCACTCAGTCCGGGGCTTTTGCCGTCGGGCTTTTTTTTTCCCCCCGACGTCAAGGCGCGGCGAGTGGGGGAGAAGAAGCACCATGACACTTCCCGTCCTCCGCGTCGGGCTCATTGGCAACGGCACCGTCGGCTCCGCCTTCGCAAGCGCACTCGACGCCAACCAGGAGCGCCTGACCCAGCGCCTTGGCGCTCGCCTGCGCCTCACGCAGGTCGCCGTCCAGCACCCCGACCGCCACCGCTCCACGCTTACCGGCGTCCGCGTCCACGACGACGCTGAGGGGCTCGCCCTCGACCAGGGCGTCGACGTGGTCGTCGAGGCCAGCGGCGCACCGAACGCCTCGCAGTGGCTCCATCGCGCCATTGCGCGCGGCGCGGCGGCCGTCTCGGCAAACAAACAGGCGATTGCCGCCGATCGAACGCTCCTCGCGCTCCTCGCGGATCGTCATCCGCTCCTGCACTGCGAGGCCGCCGTCGCCGCCGCACTCCCCATCGTGCGCGCCCTGCGCGATTCGCTCGACGGCGAGGAGATCCACAACATTCGCGGCGTCCTGAACGGGACCACCACCTTCATGCTCTCGCAGATCGAGCGCGGCGCGCGCTTCAGCGATGCGCTCACCCTCGCGCAGGAGTTGGGCTACGCCGAAGCCAATGCGGAGGCGGATCTCAGCGGGCGCGATGCCGCGGCGAAGCTCGCCATCCTCGCCACGCTCGCCTGGCGCCGCCCGGTCACCGTGCACGACGTCACGACCAAGGGGATCAACGAGAATATCGTCGACGTGGTGCGCGTCGCGCGCGAGCACGGAAGCCGCGTGCGCCTGGTGGCCGAGGCGTGGGAAGACGCCGCGTTGCAGCTGCGTGTGGAGCCGCGGATCCTGCACCCGCGCGACGTCCTGGCGCGCTCGGAGGACGTGGTGAACGTGGTGGAGGTCCAGAGCGCGCTTGCCGGGCCGCTGGTCTGGTATGGTGCGGGGGCGGGCGGCGCACGCACCGCTTCCGCGTTGTTGGGAGACCTGCTGGTCGCCTCCCGCGCCCTGGTCGGCGCCACTGCCGGAAGGATTGCGGCGTGAGCACCGCACGGCACCCCCGCCGCGCCTCAAGGCTCCGGGAGGTTCACCCCCTCGTCGCCGCCGCCAACGCGCCATAGGTTCCGATGGGTGTCACCTTCCGAGTCGCGTCCCCTCACCGCCGCCGCCGATCACGCGCCCGTGGGCGATTCCCTTCCTGAACTTTCGCCCGACGAACTGATCCGCTACTCGCGCCACTTCCTGCTGCCGGGAGTTGGGCTCGATGGGCAGCGGACGCTCAAGGCGGCCCGCGTCCTCATCGTCGGCGCGGGAGGGCTTGGCTCTCCCGTTGCCCTCTACCTCGCCGCCGCCGGCGTGGGCACGCTGGGTATCGTCGACTTCGACCGCGTCGACGTGACCAACCTGCACCGCCAAATCCTCCACGGCACGAGCGATGTGGGGCGCAGCAAGCTGCAGTCGGCCACCGACCGGCTGCGCGAGGTGAATCCCTTCGTCACGGTGGAACCGCACGAGATGCGCCTCACCGCGGCCAATGCACTCGAGCTGTTCCGTCGGAACGACGTCATCATCGACGGCACCGACAACTTCCCGACGCGCTACCTGGTCAACGACGCCTGCGTCCTCACGGGAAAGCCCAACGTCTACGGCTCCATCTACCGCTTCGACGGACAGGTCTCCGTCTTCTGCACGAGCGACGGCCCGTGCTATCGCTGCATCTATCGCGAGCCGCCGCCAGCGGGAACGGTCCCCAGTTGCGCCGAAGCCGGCGTGCTCGGCATCCTCCCCGGCATCGTGGGCGTGCTGCAGGCAACCGAGGCGATCAAGTTGATTCTCGGCATCGGCGAGCCGCTCATTGGACGGCTCACCATGGTCGACGCACTCGGCGCGCGGCAGCGGACTGTGAAGATCAGCAAGGACCCCACGTGCCCCGCGTGCGGCACCCGCGAGCTGCAATCTCTCATCGATTACGATGCGTTCTGCGGCATCGGTGCGGCGCCGGCACAGACGCCCGTCCCCGAGATCACGCCCCGGGAGCTGGCCGCGAAGCTCGAGCGCGGCGATGACTTCGTCCTGATCGACGTGCGCGATCCGCACGAGTACGCGATCTCCCGGATTCCTGGCGCGCGCCTGGTGCCACTCGGCGGCTTCGCCGACGCGATCCCGACGCTCGACGCGGGGACCGACATCGTGATCCACTGTCGCAGCGGCGTGCGCAGCGCCGCCGCCGTTCGCCAGCTGCAAGCCGCGGGATTCACGCGCGTGTGGAACGTGGCGGGCGGGATCCTGCGCTGGTCCGACGACGTGGACCCGACGGTGGCGAAGTACTAGACACCATCGACGCGCCCAGGCGCCCCGCCCCTCCCAAGGTGCCGGGGCGCCTGGTTACGTTATGCGCCCATGACGATTCGGAAGCAGCCGCGAACGACCAGTCGTCCAGCGGCGACACGAGGCGCCACGCGTGCCGCCCCCCTCCCCTCCACAGAGGTCGCGCGCGACTTCTCGCGCCGATTGCGCGCCTGGTTCAGGCGTCACGGACGCGACCTCCCCTGGCGCCGCACGCGCGACCCGTATCGCATCCTCGTCTCCGAGCTCATGCTGCAACAGACGCAGGTCTCCCACGTCATCGACTTCTACCACCGCTTCCTGGAGCGCTTCCCCACGCTGCACCACCTCGCCGAGTCGCCGCGGGAGCACGTACTCGACGCATGGTCCGGGCTCGGGTACTACGCGCGCGCGCGCAACCTGCATGCGCTCGCGCGCACCGTCACGCGCGATGGCGGCGGCACACTCCCCAGCGAACCGGCGGCACTCCGTACCCTTCCCGGCGTTGGAGCCTACACCGCGGGAGCGGTCGCCTCGTTCGCCTTCGAGCAACGCGCCGAACTCGTCGACACGAACGTGGCGCGCGTCCTCTCCCGCGTCTTTGCCCCGCGGCGCAACCCCAAGCGCCCGCGCGACCTCACGCAGTTATGGCGCATCGCCGAAGCGGTCCTTCCCGCCCGCGGCCGCGCCGCCTGGACGCACAACCAGGCGCTCATGGAGCTTGGAGCGGTCATCTGCACGGCACGCGTCCGCGCCTGCGGTCGCTGCCCGGTGGCGACGCTCTGCCGCACCCGCGCGGCCGACCGCGTCCCGCGCGACGAACATCCGGCCCGGTAGCCCACCCGCGCCACCGCGGGCGAGGCGCGCGTCACGTCGAGGGACCGCGACTCCAAAGCTCCCACAACGACGTTGCGTCGAATCGCATATCCTCATCGCCGACCCAACCGACCGGAAGACCGGCCTCTGGCTCGACGGCGACGCCTTCCCGCGGCGCAGACGGGCCTGGCGCCGCCGAGCGCCGCTGAACGCCGCTGAACGCCGCCGGACGCCGCTGAACGCCGCCGGACGCCCTAACGACGCGTGCCCCCGGACGCCGTGGCGCTCGGGGGCACGCGTGGTTCGAGATCAACCGCTGCTACAGCAGCGAACCGCTGCTACAGCAGCGAGATCGTCTTGTCGTGCTTCCTGGAATAGTCCAGCGACGGCGCGTACGGACGCTCGTCGTAGCCGGTGTAGATCTGCCGCGGGCGCGCGATCTTCTGCTCCTTGTCCAGCAGCATCTCCTCCCACTGCGCCAACCACCCCGAGAGGCGAGGAATGGCGAAGAGGACGGTGAAGTAGTCGGTGGGGAACTTCATCGCGCGGTAGATCAGCCCCGTGTAGAAGTCGACGTTGGGGTACAGCTTGCGCGAGATGAAGTACTCGTCCGACAGCGCGATGCGCTCCAGCTCCACCGCGATCTCGAGGTCCTTGTCCATCCCGACAGCTGCAAACACCTCGTCGGCCAGCTTCTTCACGATGCGGGCACGCGGGTCATAGCTCTTGTACACGCGGTGCCCGAAGCCCATCAGCCGCCCCTTCCCCGCCTTCACGCTCTCCACGAAGGCCGGCACATGCTTCACGTCGCCAATCTCGTTGATCATCCGCAGCACCTGCTCGTTCGCCCCGCCGTGGAGCGGGCCATACAGCGCCGAGATGCCCGCCGCGACCGCGCTGAACGGATCCACGTGCGACGACCCCACGGCGCGCACCGCGTTCGTCGAGCAGTTCTGCTCGTGATCGGCGTGCAGGATGAACAGGATCTCGATCGCCTTCGCGAAGATCGGGTTGGCCTCGTACTTCGGCTCCGACATCCGCGCGATCATCGACAGGAAGTTCTCGCTGTACGACAGGTCGTTGTCGGGATAGATGAAGGGGAGCCCCTTCACGTGCCGGTACGCGAACGCCGCGATGGTCGGCACCTTGGCCAGCAGGCGAATGATCGAGATGTCGCGCTGGTGCTTGTCGAAGATGTCCTTCGCCTCGGGATAGAACGACGACAGCGCCGCCACGCCCGCGACCATCATCGACATCGGATGCGCGTCGTACCGGAACCCCTCGAGGAACCGCTTGATGTTCTCGTGCACGTACGTGTGGTACGTGATGTCCTGCACCCACTGGTCGTACTCCTTCTGCTTCGGCAGCTCGCCATTGCGCAGCAGGTACGCCACCTCGAGGAAGCTCGCCTTCTCCGCCAGCTGCTCGATGGGGTAGCCGCGATAGCGCAGGATCCCCTTGTCGCCATCGATGTAGGTGATCGCGCTCCGGCACGATGCCGTGTTCATGAAGGCGGGATCGTACCCCATGATGCCGAAGTCATCGGCGTCGACCTTGACCTGCTTCAGATCGGCCGTGCGGATGGTCCCGTCGGTGATGGGGACCGTATACATCTTGCCCGTCCGTGTGTCACGGATCTCGAGGGCATCGGTGCTGGGCTGTGGCGCCTGTGACGTCGCCGTCGTGCTCATTTCCCGGTTCTCCGCTGAGGTGCTGCGAAAAGTGGTGGTCGTGCATCCAAGCTAGTCGAGTGCATCACCGCTCAACATTGCCGGGCGGCGCGCGCCGAGCTTTCTTCCCGCCGCCGGCATCGCAGGTCGCGGCGCGCGGTCGACGACCGCTGGACACCTTCCGGCCGCGCGCAAACTCCACGCGCGTGAACCAAAGCCCCCACCCAAGGAGCGCCACATCGCCGTGTCGGACACGAACCTCCTCCGGCTCGCCCTGATCGTCGTCGCCGCCGCTGCCGGCGGCGCCATCAACTCCGTCGCGGGCGGCGGGACGCTCCTCACATTCCCTGCCCTCATCGGGTTGGGCGTACCCGCCATCACCGCCAACGCCACCAGCACCGTGGCGCTCTGGCCGGGGGCGGTCGGCAGCATGCTGGGCTACATGGGTGAGCTCAAGGGGGCGAGAAGCTGGGCCGTCCGATTCGCCGTTCCGTCACTGCTCGGCGGCTTCGTCGGCGCGCGACTCCTCCTCGTCACCCCCGCCGATCGGTTCGACGCCCTCGTCCCCTGGCTCGTCCTCGGCGCCACCGCGCTCTTCCTCGTGCAGCGCCCCGCGATGCGGTGGCTGCGCGCGCACGCGGCGGACGCGCACGCGCCTCGCGCGCACGCCGCCGGCGAGGAGGGCGACCCCGCGCGTCGCCCTCCGCCAATCTCCGCGCTCGCCTATCAGTTCGCGGTCGGCGTGTACGGTGGCTACTTCGGCGCCGGTATCGGGATCCTCATGCTCGCCGCCCTCGGCTTCATGGGCTTCACGAACATCCACCGGATGAACGGGCTCAAGAATTGGGGAGGGCTGTGCATCAACCTGATGGCGGCGCTGACCTTTGTCGTCAGCGGTCTGGTCGACTGGCCGGTCGCCATCGCCATGGCCCTTGGTGCCGCACTCGGCGGGTACGGCGGGTCGCGACTCGCCCAACGGGTGCCGCAGGAGCGGGTCCGGCAGCTCATCATTGCCATCGGCCTCGCCAGCGGGATATGGCTCCTCTACGGCCGACTCTCGTGAGTGCTGGTGACGGCGCGCACACCGGACCAATCGCGCCCGTCGACTGACGAACGTGGTGGCCGTGCGCGCCGCGCAGCTGGCGGGACGAATGAAGGGCATTCACCTGACGGGTTGTGCGGATTCTGGAGACATGAGCCGATACTCATGACGTCGGGTCCCGCCGGCAAGCGCCGGATCCGTCGCATCGAAGTCGTCGTCATCGTCCACCTGCTGCGCCATCGCCATCATTCGTCATGAGCGTGTTGTCCTTCTTCGGCGGCAAGTCATCGCGCAAAGGGAACGCCGCGGCAACGCCCGCTCCGCCTCCACCTGAGGAGCCGCCGGAGGACAACAAGCAGATCTCCAGGGAAACCGGGATCGTGCTCGACGCGCTCGGCGCGATGCTGCAGACGTATGGCAAGTATGCCTTCGACACCGACTTCAAGGACGGGGACGACATCCGGCGCTTGGTGCATGCCTGGATGCTGCACGCCACCATGGGCGCGCCGCGCCCGGACCACACCAACGACCGGCCGTCGGCGGGCGTCTTCTACCGCGACTGGAAGGGGCTGCAGCAGTTCATTGGCGAGACGCGCCGCGACGAGAGCAAGTACGTCAATCGTGCGCTCGACGACATGCGTTCCGTCGTTTGGGCATTCGTGGCGGCCATTCACCAGGCCGTGGTGGAGGAGCACGAGGAGTCGCGCATTGCCGGCGACCACCTGGGGCGCATGCGCGTGGCCGTCGAGAGCAACTCCACGGACCTGATCAAGCGCGAGGCGCTGGCCGTGGTGTCGGTGATGGAGCAACTACTGCAACATCGCAAGGAGCGGCAGCGGCAACAGTTCGCGGTGCTCGCCGACAAGCTCAAGAACCTCGGGCGCGAACTCGAGGACGCGCGGCGCGAGAGCGCGCTCGACCCGCTCACCGGACTCGCCAACCGCAAGGCGTTCGACGAGTACATCACGCGCAGCATCGAGCTGCACTCGCTCCTCGGACAGCCGGCGTCGCTGATGATGATCGACGTCGACAACTTCAAGGGGATCAACGACCAGTTCGGCCACCCCGCCGGCGACACCGCGCTCAAGCAGGTCGCCAACGTCCTGTCGAAGACCTTCCTGCGCCGCGTCGACTTCGTGTGCCGATACGGCGGCGACGAGTTTGCGGTCATTCTGCAGGAGACGGCCCTTGGCAACGCGCAGCTCCTGGCGGAACGGCTTCGCCGTCAAGTGCAAGAGCTGCGGCCGCTCGACGTCCCGAACGGCGCCGCCGGCTCGGCGGGCGCGGCTGCCGCTGGTGCGGCGGCGGCAGGAAGTGACGCGGCAACGTCGCCGCAGCTCACGCTTTCGATCGGAGTTGCCGAACTCGCCTTCTCCGACGACGCCGGAGCGTGGATCAAGCGAGCCGATTCTGCGCTCTACCAGTCCAAGCACGCCGGGCGCGACACCGTCTCCGCGGCACCAACGGGCGCGGTGTTCGCCGGGGCCAGGTAAGAGCGGCCCGCCACGGGGCGCGGGCGGCGGGCAGCGGGCGGCGGGCAGCGAGCTACGGACGCTGCAGCTGACGGCAGGCGGCGAGAGATGAGCGCGGAGCGCGCCGGATCGCCGCAGCCCGCCGTTCGCGCGACTACTCGCCCGCCAGGCGCAACACGCCCGCCCACTCCTCCACGGTGAGGGGAGTAACCGACAGGCGGCTTCCCGGCTGCAACAGCTCCATCGTGGCCAGCGCTGGCGTCGCTCGCATGGCGGGGAGCGTGACCGGCCCCACCGCGCGCACTCCCTGCACGTCGACCATGAGCCACGTCGGCGCCGAGCGATCGCTCTTGGGATCGAAATGCGCGTCGTCTGGCTCGAACGCGGTCTGGTCGGGATAGGCCATCCTCACCACCTGCGCGATCCCCGACACGGCGGGAGGTTCGGCATTGGAGTGGTAGATGAAGACCAGGTCCCCCACGCGCATGTGGTCGCGCATGAAGTTGCGCACCTGGAAGTTGCGCACCCCGTCCCAGCCCGTGGTGCGCGCCGGGGCACGCATCAGGTCATCGAACGAGAACACCTCGGGTTCGGTCTTGAACAGCCAGTAGCGAACGCCATCGTCGCTTCGCGGAAGCGCGAACCGGTGAAAGCGCGGTGCCAGCGGTGCCGGCACCGGCGCCGCACTCCCCGTGCGCTTCGCGGCTGGCTTGACGGCCGATTTGGCGGCGGGCTTCTCGGCGCGCTTCGCGGCCAGTTTCGCGGCCAGTTTCGCGGCCAGTTTCGCGGCCGGCTTCCTTGCCAACTTCGCGCTCCCGCTTGCGCCTCGTTTCGCGCTCGCCTTTCCGGACACCGCCGACCGCGCGGAACCCTGTGTCGTCTTCGAGCGCTTGCGTGCCGACATCGTCCTGCATCCTCTCACGACATGGGCGCCGAGGAACGAGTGCCCCGGCGAGGCAAGCGCCCTCCGCCGGCTGCAATTCCCCGCAGGCCGCCGAAGGGCGCGGAACACCACACGTTCACGTCACCGCACCGCTCACCCCGCACCGCTCACACCGCGATCCCCTGGCGCGTGGCCTTGATCATCAACTCCGCGAACAGGTCGACCTCATCGAGCGTGCTGTAGATACTGGGCGTCACGCGCAGTCCGTGGAACTCGGGATGCACGATCGCCACCGTCATCACCTTGTGCTTGTGCCACAACCACTGCTGCAGCTTGGGCGTGTCGATCCCTTCGATGTTGGCCAGGGCGATCGCGCACGACTGCCGGTCGTCGAGCGGCGTCAGGACGTTGAAGCGCGAGCTTTCCGCCAGCAGCCGCTTGGCCCAGCGATCGCGCAGGTACCGCAGGCGCGCCGCCTTCCGTTCCATCCCGATCCCGCGATTGAACGCGACCGCCAGCGCGATCGCATTGTGGTTCGCCGCCGGGTGCGTCCCGATTTCCTCATACTTCCGGATGTTGTCATCCTGCGACGCCGCCGCACCCATCAACGGCCACAGCGACCTGATTCGGTTGCGCCTGACGTACAGGAAACCCGTCCCGATCGGGGCGTGCAACCACTTGTGCAGCGAGGTGCCGTAGTAGTCGGCGTCGAGGTCGTCGCGCGTGAACGGGAAGTGCGCAAAGGCATGCGCCCCATCCACGAACACCTCGATCCCCTTCTCGCGCGCCATCTGCACGATCTTGCGCACCGGGAGGATCTGCCCCGTGAGGTTCGTGATGTGCGTGACCTCGATGACCTTGGTGCGCGGCGTGATCGCGGCGCGGAACTGGTCGACGATGTAGTCATCCGACGGAGGCGGCACCTTGAACGACACCTGCTTGAGGACGATCCCCTCGCGCCGTTCACGCTGCTGCCACGACGTGATCATCCGCCCGTAGTTCTGGTTGGAGACAATCACCTCGTCGCCCCGCTTGAGGTCGAGCCCGAAGATCATCGTCTCGTTCGCCTCCGAGGCGTTGCGGACGATCGCCATCTCCTCGGGATCGCACTCGAACATGCGGGCCAGGTCGCGCCGCACCGTCTCCACACGCGGCTCCAGCACCTGCCACATGTGATCGACCGGGATCTGGTTCGAGAACTTGAGGTCCCGGATCATCATGTCCATGACATGCGTCGGCGCCGGGCTCACCCCACCGTTGTTCAGGTTGACCAGGGTCCGGTCGTCGTCGAACGCCATCTGGATCTGCGACCAGTAGGCCTCGTCCTCGGCCGCGGCCACGGCCGTCTTGCCTCGCACCAGGTCCTCGGCGCGGAACATCGTCGCGAACGCCGATCCCCTAAGCGTTGGCAGCGCGATCCCGGCGCGCATCATCGACGACATGAAAGCCCGACGGTCGGTCATGCGGCCCTCTCGACAGGTATGGAAGGGACAACGGAACGCCCAAAGCTGCGCGCCACACCCACGTCCGTCCAGACACCACCGACCATCCCGTGGACGGCCACCGCGCGCCCGGCGGGCGCGACCCTACATGCGCGACGGCTGCGGCAGCTCGAGGGTGAAGTGAAAGCGCGTCCCCTTCTCCAACTCCGTCTCCACCCCCAGCGCGCCACCCATCGCCCCCACCAGCTTCTGACAGATCGACAGCCCCAACCCGGCGCTCGAGAAGGCGTAGTCACCCGGTACCTGCCGCTGGCGAAACGCCTCGAACAGGTTGGTCATGACATGCTGCGGAATGCCACGGCCGGTGTCGCGCACCGAGAACTCCACGCGCGTGCGATCCAGTTCACTGCACGACACCTCCACCGCCCCGGTGTTGGTGAACTTGATCGCGTTGGTGGCCAGGTTGAGCAGGACGCGGTTGAGCGCCGCAGGATGTCCGATGCGCACATCCGCCGTGGGGCCCGTGCAACGCACGGCGAGCCGCTTCTCCTCCGCCATCGGGCGCAGGATGTCGAGGATCGACTGCAACACGTCCGACACGGAGAAGGCGATGGGCTGCTGGTCCATCAGCGTCGTGCCGCCGCGCGCCAGTTCGATCACGTCGCCCGCCAGAGCACTCAGGCCGAACGCGGCGCTGTAGATCAACCCCAGCTGCCGCTGCTGGATTGGCGCCAACTCGCCACCGGCCCCCGCCCGCAGGCGCTCGGCCAGGATCAGGATCGAGCCAAGTGGCGAGCGCATGTCGTGCGCCATCTCGACAACAAGCTGTTGCGCGTCGTTGCCCGTGAGGCGCGCCAGGAAGCGATGCGACGCATCGATGTCGAGCGCTTCCTGCACGCGTTCGAGCGCACGCAACACCTGCACGACCTCCAGCGACTCGGCGCGCACGTCGGGCGATTCGGCCTGCTCCAGGAAGGAGCGCCGCAGCAGCTCGAGCAGGCGACGCACCGGCACGTATGCCGGGAGTCGACCCATCGAGCCGCTACCATGAGCGACGTGCTGTCGTACCGCCTCCAGGATGACGGCCAGCGCGGCGCGGACATCCACTGTCGACGCCGCCGCATGCTCGGCCGGTTCCCACGTCGCCGCAACGTTAGCCGCCGCGGAGGTCAGCGCGCGCCATGTGGCGCCGGGAATCCCGCTGGCCTCCGCATCCGACGCGGCGACGGACGGTGCCTCCGCGGACGGTGGCTTGGCGCCCCTGCCGCGCCCCTTACCGCGGTTCCCCGCTGGGGTCGTCACCGCGCGCCGTGCCATGGTGCGGAGCCCATTCACTCGTCGAGCGGGGCGCCAATGTCATCGCGACGGAAGCCGTGCTTCTCCATCAATCGGTAGAGCGTCGTCCGGTCGATGTTGGCCAGGCGCGCCGCCTTGCTCATGTTGGAACCGGCGCGGGCGATGAGCTGCCCCAGGTACTCCTTCTCGAAGTGCGCGATGAGCTTGTCCTTCGCCACGTGGAAGGGCTCGTTCATCACGTTCGGCGGGAAGCCACCCTGCGAGGGCTCGCTCCCTACGTCGTCGTAGATCGGGACATCGTCGGGCAGCACCAGGTGCCCGGGTTCGGTGAGCACCGCCAGCTGCTCGATCACGTTTTGCAGCTCGCGGACGTTCCCGCGCCACGGGCGCGAGCGCAGGAACTCGATCGCCGACTCGGAGAGGCGCGGCTGCGCCTCTCCCGCCCCGCGGTGCCGCTCCCAGTAGTGCGTCAGGAAGTGGTTGGCGAGCAGCGGGATGTCCTCCGGGCGCTTGCGCAGCGGCGGGATCTGGATGGGGACCACCCGCAGCCGATAGAGCAGGTCCTCGCGCAGCGTTCCCTTGGCCACACACTCCTGCGGGACACGATTGGTCGCCGAGAGAAAGCGGACGTCGACGACCGCATCCTCCTTCTCGCTTCCCACGCGGCGCACCACGCCGTCCTGGATCACGCGGAGCAGCTTGGCCTGCAGCGGGAGCGACATCTCCGTCAGCTCGTCCAGGAATAGCGTCCCGCCGTTGGCGATCTCCAGCAGCCCGGGCTTGTCGCGGTCGGCGCCCGTGAAGGCCCCTTTCCGGTGCCCGAACAGTTCGGACTCCAGCAGCCCCTCGGGAAGGGCGGCGCAGTTGATGGGCACCAGCTGGCGCGAGGCGCGCCGCGAGTGCGCGTGGATGAACTGGGAGATGACCTCCTTTCCCGTCCCGCTCTCCCCCATGATCATCACCGACGCATCGGTGCTGGCAACCTTGCGGGCCAGCTCCACCGCCTTCCGGAAGGCCGGCGAGACGCCGAGCAGGGTGAGCTTGTCCGAGTTCCCGCTCTGCTTCGAGAGCTGGACCCGGAGGTCGCGCGTCTCCCGTGCGACCATGACCGCGTGCGACGCCCGTCCCACCAGGACCTGCAGGTGGGTGGCTGAGAACGGCTTGGGGAGGTAGTCCCAAGCCCCGGCCCGAAGCGCCTCGATGCTGGTGGTGACGCTGGGATTCCCCGTCATCACCACCACGATGGTGTCCTTCGACGCCTCGAGCGTCGCCTTGAGGATCTCCATCCCCGAGACGGGGGTCATGTAGAGGTCCACCAGCACGATGTCGAACCGGCGACGCTTGACCAGGTCGATGGCTTCGTCGCCCCGACCGAGCGTCGTGACGTTGAACCCATCCATCTGGAGGACCGACGCGCACCCTTCACGAAGGGTCCGGTCGTCGTCCACAATCAGGAGGCTCAGGTTGGCCTTAACTTCCGGGGAGATGGAGAGCGGGTCGCGCGACTCACCTTCCGTCGTCGGGCCTCGTTCACCATCGCGCACTGCAGCGCCAGTGGCCATCGAATGGAACCGTTGGGGTCAGAACCGAGGGGGATCGCCTGGGAGGCAGGGGCCAGGCGAGGCGATCGCCGCCGCCGTGCCGAGCTTCACGGAACTGGAGCATCGGCAGGCCGTAGACTGTAGTAGCGTCTCCGCAGCACAACCGCTGCAGTGTGTCACCGCGCTAAATACGATTGAGAAGTGCAGAGGTCAAGCTACAGTCTGGCGTAGGAGCAACACCCAATGTTTATCACAAACAACATGCGTGTTGGGTCACATCCACAGACATTCTGTCTCATGACGCCCGCCGGCCCCGTCCGTCACGTCCGAGCCGCTTTGGGCCCGGATTTGCGTTAGAAGGCGCCGACGCGCCCACGAGCGCGCGGCGCGAAGCACACTTGCGCCCTTTTTTGCGGTATAGTCGTCTACTGCTTGTCGTTACCACACGCTGACCACGCAGACATGTCCGGCAACCTCGTTCCCTCGTCAGCTCATGCCGCGGCGACACGCCCGGATGGCTACGCCCCGCCCCTCGCGCAGTGGGGGGGACCTCCGGCGGCGCCACCCAGTGCGGGGGGCGGAATCGGCGACCAGATCGCGCGATCCCTCGCGGCGATCAAGCGATACAAGTGGCTGATCCTCGTGATCATCAGCGTCGGGACCGTCGCGGGCTTCTTCCTCACCCGCGTGACCGACCCGATGTACTTCACCGAAGCCAAGGTCTGGGTGCAACAGGGCCCCAACGGCAAGGGGATCGTGGCTGCACCGGGAGCGTCGCAGTCGGAGGCGGCGTGGATCGAGCTCGTGCGCTCCTTCCAGGTGCTCGACCGGGTCGCCGCCAACCTCGGCATGCAGGTGAAGCCGACGGCGAAAAAGGACCTCGCCGTGCTGCGCACCCTCGTGCCGACGGACACGCTCCAGGCCGGCGCCTACCGGCTCGACGTCGACGGAGCGAACTACACACTCAAGTTCATCCCGGCCGACCCCGCCTCGCAGGCGCACGTCATGGAGACGGGGACGGTAGGCGATACGATTGGGCGCACGGCCGGCTTCGTGTGGCAGCCGACGGCCGAGCAACTCGCCGGCACCAAGCGCCTCGAGTTCTCCGTGGTGTCGTACCGCGAGGCAGCCATCGGGCTGGCGAGGAACCTGACGGTCATCCTGCCGCTCAACTCGAACCTCATGCGCGTGCAGCTCACGGGCGAGGATCCGAAGTTCATCGCCGCGGCGGTCAACCAGACCGTGCGTGACTTCACGGCGGAAGCCGACCGGCTCAAGCGGCTCAATCTCGAAGTCACCTCGGAGACGGTGGAAGAGCACCTGCGAGGCGCCGCAGCACAGCTGAATGCGGCGCAGGCCGCGTACGAGTCGTTCAAGGTCAACACGATCACGCAGCCGAGCGAGAACGTCATCGCGACGCCGGGAATCAGCTCCGCGATGAACCCGGTGTTCCAGTCCTACTTTTCCGACAAGTCCCAGCTTGAATCGGCGCGCCGCGATCGCGAGGCGCTCCAGCGTGTCATCACCGACGCGAAGAACAACGGGGGGCGCGTCTCGATCGAGACGCTGCGCGGCTTCCCGGCGCTGATGGGCAACAATCCGCAACTGGGCACCGCGCTCAACGACCTCGCGCTGGCGCAGGCCACGCTTCGCAAGCTGCAGCTGACGTACACCGAAGCGCACCCGTTCGTGAAGGATGCGCAGTCCACGGTGGAGCGCCTCGAGACGCAGACGATTCCGCAGCTGGTGAACTCGTCACTGGTCGAGCTCTCGTCGCGCGAGAGCGAGATGCAACGCCGAGTCGATGGCGCATCGGTGGAGATGAAGAAGATCCCCGCGCGTACGATCCAGGAGATGCAGCTCAAGCGCGAAGTCGACATTGCTGCCTCGATGTACGCCGACCTGGCGCAGCGTGCGGTTGGCGCGCGTCTCGCCGAGCGCTCGGTGACACGAGATCTCAACGTCCTCGATACGGCCGTGGCGCCGCGCTTCCCGACCAGCGACACCACGACGAGCATCTTCATCATGGCCGTCCTGGCGAGCATCGGCGCCGGTCTCGCGCTGGCGCTCCTGCTCGACCGCCTGGATCGTCGCTTCCGCTATCCGGACCAGGCGACCAACGAGTTGGGGCTCGATATCGTTGGCGCGATCCCGACGTACCGGAACACCCGCCGCCCGGCGGCCCGACTCGAGGAGGCCACGCAACTCGTCGAGGCGTTCCGCAGCATCGCGCTGTCCGTGCGCCACGCCTTCGAGGGCATCGGCCCGGTGCAGCTGACGATCTCCTCCCCGGGGCCGGGCGATGGCAAGTCGTTCACGAGCGCCAACCTGTCGTCGGCGCTCGCCGACTCGGGCTTCCGGACGGTGATCGTCGACGGCGACATCCGTCGGGGAGAGTTGCACACCGTATTTGGCGAGATGGATCAGGCACCGGGGCTCATCGACTATCTCTCCGGCGAGGCAACGCTCGAGCAGGTGGTGCGCCCCACGCAGCACCATGCCAACCTCTTCGTCGTGCCCTGCGGCAAGCGCCGCAAGCACGGCCCCGAGCTTCTGGCATCGGAACGCATGCGCGAGTTCCTGGACGAGCTGCGCGCACGCTTCGACGCCATCATCGTCGACAGCGCCCCGTTGGGCGCCGGCATCGATGCCTTCGCGCTGGGCGCCGCGACCGGATCGATGCTCGTGGTCCTGCGGGCCGGCGAAACCGATCGCAAGCTCGCCCAAGCCAAGCTCACCGTCCTCGATCGCATGCCCGTCCGCATTATCGGCGCAATCCTGAACGACATCGGCGTGATGCCGCAGTTCAAGTACTACTACTACCTCGAGGGGTATCACGGCATCGAGGGGCCCGAGCACGCCAATACCGCCCTCCTGGGCGCGGGCGGGTCCAAGCGCGGATAGCAGGCGCGCGCGCTGCACCTGGCGCGCGCAGATGCAGGCGCATGGCCCTCGCGCCAACGCGCGACGTGTACTTCAGGAAGCGCCGGTGACGCTCGCGTCGCCGGCGCTTCGCCGTGGATGGCACCGGCGCCGCGCATGACGCGCCCACCCCTCGAAACGCGCGCGGGCGGCGTGGACTCGACACGCCGCCCGCGACCGCCTGTCCGGCAACCGCTACGGAACGATGGGGACCTCGAGCAGGTCGTGCGCGCGCGCACCGTCGACGGCGTCGGGGCCTCGCGCCTGACGCAACGCGCTCGCCGCGCGCAGGAGGAGCTCGACCGCGTCGAACGACGACTGCGCGAAGTCGGCAACGGCGCAATACCCCGCGCGCACCTTGAGACGCCGGGGAACTCCGTCCACCGTCGCCGGCGATGACTCGAGTTCGCGTTTCAGTCGGTCAACGAACCTGAGCGCCCCACCCTGGTCCATCGATGGCGCGATGACCGCAAACTCGCCCCGCCCCAGGCGGCCAATGGCGTCGGACGAGCGGGCGGTGCGCCTGAACACCTCCGAGACATGCTCGGCAAGGCGCACATCGAGCTCGTTGGACGCCTCGCCATTTTCCTCCACCACCGACCCCACCGCCACACACGCCAACGGCGTGTGGCGCCGGCTCGCATCCGCGCCAATCTCGCGCGCACGCCGGGCGAGGCCGCGCACATTGTAGAGCCCGGTCCCATCATCGATCAGCGACGCTTCGCGCGACTTGTCGATTTCGCGTCGCGCGCGCACGAACAGCTCGAGCTTGAGCAGCAGCGCCTCGGCGTCGATGGGCTGGCTGAGGAACTCCCACGCCCCGGCGCGATACGCCTCGAGTCGCTGGGCCCGCGACGCCGGACCCGCGGTCGTGACAATGATTGGCGTGGAGCGCGGAAACTCGGCGTCCTCGCGGAGCCGCTGGCAGATCTCGATTCCGGAAATGTCGGGCATGCCGACGTCGGCGATCACCACATCGGGAGAGAGGCGGCGCGCAAGCTCCAGCGCCTGCCGCCCGGTGTAGGCGCGCGCGGAGGCAAAACCCTGTGCTCCCAACACCGTCTCCAGCGAGCGCGCAGACCACTCCTGGTCGTTGGCCAGGAGCACGAGCGGCGGCGGAGATTCGTCGGGGCGAGGCTTTGCCATTGAGGAGACTGCAGATTGGGCCCTGAACGGGGCACAGGAGGTCATCCCGCAGGCCCGGTAGGCTGGATCGGGCATAGATGCAGGAGTCGTGCGGGAGCGTCAGGGGGCCGATTCCGCGCATTACCCACGTAAGACCGTGCAATGACCAACCCCGAGGGCGTGTCGACTGATGCGGTGGCGCCACATTCCGGAGCGCCCCGCAACGTTCGCGGAAGACGTACGCAGCATTTCGCGGCCGTCGGGCGTCGCTCCCGACCCAACGCCGGCGTCTCGACGCTGTATCTTCTGTCAGCCAGCGCCTTTCCAGAATCTGTATTCTGGTGAGAATGGAACGCTCGCCGTCGCTGGATCGTCCATCGGGCGGCAGCTCAATTGGTACCCGAACGTCGGGGACGGCCGACTGGCTCCCCCGCGCAACACCGTCGCTCCGCGTGGGGCCCCCGCCCAAGTCGTTGCCAGCGGGTGCGCTGCGGGGTTGGCGCTACACAAGGTGGCCGAACTGAGCTCCCGCGGGGCCTTTTGATTCCTCGTTAGCACGAAGGGTGCAGATTGGTGTTCTGCGTATGAGATTCCCAACTTCCTTGAATCGTGCTGTGATGACCTGCCGCTCCGGCTTCGTCGCGGCCTTGGCCATCGTTGCGACCGTCCTGACGCTCGGCGCCCCAGCGGGGGTGTCGGCGCAGAGCTCACTGGGCGAGGGGCGGCGCCAGGCCAAGCGGACGGAGCTCGAACAGGCCGCCAAGGCCACCGAGCAGGCGGCGCTCGTCACGCCAGACTCCAAGACCCGGGAACGCCTCATCGCCGAGGCGGCCGGCATCCGCCAGCGCCTCCGGAATGGCGACTTCCTCCCCGGCGATCGGATCTACCTGATCGTCGTCGGAGACTCGGCGCTCACCGACACCTTTACGGTCAAGGGAGATCGCCGGCTTTCACTGCCGAACATCCCCGATATCTCGCTTGCCGGAGTTCTGGACTCCGAATTGGGGACGCACCTCACAGCGGAGTTGGGCAAGTACCTCAAGACTCCCCAGGTGACCGCGCAGGGCATGGTCCGCCTCACGCTGACCGGTGGTATCGCGCAGAACGGGTTCCAGACGTTCCCGACCGACCAGGCCATCACCGACGTCATCATGACGTCGGGAGGATTCGGACCCAGCGCCAAGTTCGACGAGACAGAGGTCAAGCGCTCCGGCAAGGTCATTATCAACAAGAAGGAATTTCAGGACGCCGTACGTCAGGGTCGTACGGTGGGGGATCTCGCGCTGCGCGATGGCGACGAGATCTACATGCCCGTCAGCGCGGCGCCGGGTTCCAGGGGGCAGGGCCTGGTGCGGGTAATGGCCGTGGTCGCGCCGCTCTTCTGGATCGTTCGGCTCATCGCCCGAAACAACTAGCAGTTCGCAAACCACCACCTCGATGGATGTCAGGTTCGAGTCGATAAATGATAGAGTTGTCAGAGCCGCAGTCCGCCGGTGACCGCCCGGTGCGTCATACCACGCCACCGCCTCGCCGTGCCGGCCGATTGAAGGAAGGTCGGGACGTCACCACGACCGTCGAGCGCCCGCGCTCGGTGACGGCGGCCGCGCAGGCACGGCGTGACGATGTGATCGAGGTGATTCCGAACGAGCGTTCGGAGCGCCTCAATCGCCTCATGAACTTCTCGATCGCGGGACTGGCCCTCTTGCTCGTGTCGCCCGTGATGGTGCTCATCGCCATCGCGATCCGCCTCACCTCCCGCGGCCCGATCATCTACGCACAGGCACGCGTGGGACTCGATCGACGCTGGCGCGACACGCTCGCGCTGCGCGACCGACGCGCCGAGGACCTCGGCGGCCAGGTCTTCACGATCTTCAAGTTCCGCACGATGCGCGTGGACGCCGAGCGATTCTCGGGAGCGGTATGGGCGCAGGAGAACGATCCGCGCGTCACGCGGCTCGGGAAGTTCCTCCGGCAGTTCCGGCTGGACGAGCTGCCTCAGCTCTGGAACATCATGCGGGGCGACATGAACATCGTGGGCCCGCGCCCCGAGCGTCCGAGCATCGTGGCGCGCCTTCGCGAGATGATCCCGGAGTACAAGATGCGCCACCGCGTGAAGCCCGGCCTTACCGGGCTGGCGCAGATCAACCAGCACTACGACCAGAACCTCGACGACGTGCGCGGAAAGGTCCGTTGGGACCTCGAGTACATCCGGACGCAGGACATGTGGCTCGATCTCGCGGTGATGTTCAAGACGGTGCCGTCGGTCCTGCTGAGGTTCCGCGGCTGGTAACCAGGCCAACACCGCCCGGCGTGAGCTGCCCTCCAGCATAACGAGGCGGCGCCTTCCCTCGGGAACGGCGCCGCTTTCGTTTTTCCCGGGCCTCGAGCGCACGGAAGCACGACGCCCCCGCGTGGGCGGGGGCGTGCGCACACCAACGATCGCGGACCGGCTACGGCCGTTTAGGCGCTCGGCACCGCCTCGTCGTCTCCCGCTGGCGATGCGCTGCCGGGCTGTGGACCATCGGCGAGCGACACACTCGCCCGCTCCGACGGGTGTAACGGGAGCGGCTTGCGCCAGACCTTCCCCTTCACGAGCGCCTGCATCAGCGGCACCGGCTGGTACACGATGCTCGACCACATGAAGACCTCGGTCGTGCAGTAGCACTCCTTGCGCTCGATCTGCGAGCGCAGCTGGCGCGCCTCGGGGGAGTTCCAGATCTCGGGGAATGTCTTGTTGCGCAGGTTGCCGATCGGCTTGTGAATCTCGCAAACGCCAACGTCACCGTTGGCGTAGACCACGCCGGAGATGCGCCCCGCCTTGCACGGCACCACCTGGCGCTCCTGCTTCACCGTCTCGACCTTGGCCCACTGGAGCATCGGTTCCACGAGCGAACCCATGCGCCCTTCCTCGCGCGGCGCCCAGAGACGCTGGATGTACTCGTAGAGATCCTCGTACTGCTTGAGGCTCGGTCCGCGCAGCGTGGGATTCTTCCGGTCGCCGCGAATGATGGCCAGGTTGTGGTGCTCCATGTCCGGGCAGCGCTCGTAGAGATACGTCGTCAACTGACGGATCTCATCCATGTTGACGTCGGTCGCCGTCGAGATGGAGTGGATGCGCAGACGCGAATCCTCCTTCTGCAGCTCGACCAGGGCGTCGTACGTCTCCATCGCCTTGCGGAAGGCGTGCTTCGCGCCGCGGAACTTGTCGTGGAACTCGGGCATCCCGTCCAGGGAGAGCTCCACGGCAAAGAGGTCGAGCGCCGGCTCCTTGAGCACTTCACGGATCGCCGCGATGCAGCGCTCGGTGAAGAAGCCGTTGCTCGGAACGTAGACCTGCTTGACGCCGTTGGTGCGGATGAACTTCCGCACGATGTCGGCGAACTCCTTGCGAAGGAACGGCTCGCCGCCGGAGAGGTTGAGGTTCTCGATGTGCCCCAGCGAGTCCGAGAGGGCGAAGATCTCCTCGACCGAGAGGTCGTCGCGCTTGTTGAGGGCGGTCCAGTAGAAACAGTGTTCGCACTTCATGTTGCAGATGCTGTTGATGAACAACACCAGGAAGGGCGGGCTCGGCATGTCCCGGTAGGAATAGCTCGTCAACCGGGCGTGGCGCGCAAGGCGGGAAACGGGATTCACGCGCGCACCTCCGCGGTCTTCAACGCCATGATTTCGAGTCTAGCATGCCGGGCCGAGCGCTCCGTTGCCACCACGCGGGGCTCGCAGCGACAGAAGTGCACGAAAGTGCGCCGCAGGCGCGCGCGGACTGCTCCGACAGCAGCAGTGCGTGCAGAGACGCGCATCGAGCGACGTGGTGCGCGATCGGCAGCCGGTTGTCGAGCGATGCCAGCGACCGTCAGGACGGACTCATCCGGTTGTACACGGTCGCCACGGTCCGCCCAACGACGTAGCCGACCACGAACGCGTAGACAAACCCGATGACCGCCCCCGGCCACGAGACGGTGTACCCGGGGAAGTAGACGCCAAGCAGTCCAAGATGGGCCCCGACGTTGAGGCCGCCACGAAGCAAGAGGATAGCCGTCGCCGCAAAGAGACCGACGCCGGTGAGCAGACCGAGCGTCAA